>JAYVTD010000321.1:0-11337 GCA_043774765.1 Rhizobacter sp.
CCCGGGCGCACCGGCGTTTCCTCTCATGATCGTCATCGACCTCATCTGTTCCTCAATGCTGGTGATTGTTGGGCAACTTGCCCAATCTGGCGCGAATGATGTCATCAATGAATCCGATTGGGCGCTGCATCGACCCCCCAAGAAACAGGGGGCCGAGACAGATATCCGACCTCATTGACGACAAATCCACCTTTGACGGGCTCCAGATCGCTCCTTGACGGGAGGGGCCGGTTAGTCGCGTCACCCGGTCGCGGGATGGCGGCACGCGGACGAGACCCTAGAATGGACTCTGAAAATATTGGAACGCGAGACCGTGACCGCGGCCCGTTTCCATTCTCACCACAGTGAATTCGCCAGGACCACCATCCGTGAATGTCGAACAGGAAGTGATCAAGACCCTTCGGTCAGTGCTCAACCTCCCGCCCGCAAGCCGGCCACTCGATGCACATTCGGCGCTGCTTGGAAGCATCGCCGAACTCGACTCGATGGCAGTCGTGTCGATCCTGACATCGCTCGAGGAGCGCTTCGGGTTCGTGATCGACGACGATGAAGTCGATGGCCGCACTTTTGCATCGGTCAGTAGCCTGACAAGTTTTGTGCAGGACAAGCTGGCTCAATGACGCTGGCGGGTCCGATCGCTCAATCAGCGACCTTCGTCGCCTGCGGTTGGGGTCAACGCTTTCGCCTTGTCTCAGAGCCGGCAGACCGCCCGCCGCGCGGGACGGTCGTATTCGTCCATGCTTTTGCCGAAGAAATGAACAAATCGCGCCGGATGGCGGCGCGCATGGCGCGCGGGCTTGCCGGCCAGGGTTGGCGAGTCGTGCAGCCTGATCTGCGTGGCTGTGGCGACAGTTCGGGCGAGTTTGCCGAAGCATCGTGGTCGGACTGGGTGTGCGATGTCGCCGCCGAGGTTTCTCAGGCTGCGGCCGCCCTGCCCGTCTGGTTGTGGTGTCTGCGCGCTGGTGCTTTGCTCGCACCCGGTGCATTGGCGCTGCGACCCGATACGAACCTGCTGTTGTGGCAACCCGTACTCTCCGGTGCGCAACATCTGCAGCAGTTTCTGCGCTTGCACGCCGGAGCCCGCATTGTCGGCTCCGGCCGTTCCAACATAGCTGCCTCACCGGCGCAGACGCTGCGGTCCGGCCTGTCTATCGAACTCGGCGGCTACGAACTCGGCCCCACCTTGGCTCAAGACCTTGAACAGGCGAGCTTCGACCTGCCCGTCGGTTTCGGCGGTCGCAGCGTCTGGTTCGAACTGTCGACGGACGAAATACCGACCGCTTCCCCGCAATCGACCCGGTTTGCCGAAAGATTGTGTGGGCGTGGCTTGGCAGTGAGACCGGAGGTTCTGCGCGGGCCGCCGTTCTGGTTGACGCAAGAAGTCGAGGAGTGCGAGGCGCTGCTCGAACGCAGCATCACCAGCGTCTGCGTTGAGCCACATGACTGAGACAACCCTTGTCGCCGAGCGGGTCGTTGCCTTCCGGTGCGACGGCGCGTCGCTCTGGGGCATCCTGTCGCAGCCTGGTTCCGATGTGCGGGCACATCAGACCGGCATCCTGATCGTGGTCGGCGGGCCGCAGTATCGCGTGGGCAGCCACCGGCAATTCGTGCTGCTGGCCCGGGCCCTCGCCCGCGGCGGTTATTCGACCTTGCGCTTCGACTACCGCGGCATGGGTGACAGCGAAGGCGACCGGCGCAGTTTCGAGGCGGTCGAGTCCGACTTGAGCGTGGCGATCGATGCCTTGTTGGCAGCCTGTCCGACGCTGCGGCGGGTGGTGGTCTGGGGTTTGTGCGACGCCGCCTCGGCGGCTCTGATGTTCGCAACCCGCGACCCGCGCGTGGCTGCCATCGTGGCCGCAAACCCCTGGGTACGCAGCGATGCATCCCTCGCAGCGGCAACCGTCAAGCACTACTACGGCGCGCGTCTGCTGCAGGCCGAATTCTGGACCAAGTTGCTCCGCGGGCGCTTCGACTGGCGCGCCTCGCTCACCTCTGTACTGGCCAATCTCAAAGGTGCGGCGGCGCTTCGCCAAGAACGGCAAGCCGCGTTGGGTGACAACCGTTTCCAGACGGCGATGGCGCGCGGGCTGGCAGGCTTCGATGGCCACCTTCTTCTGATCTTGAGCGGCAACGACCTGACCGCACAGGAGTTCGTGCAATACACTGAGTCGGACGGTGCATGGCAAGGCGTTCTCGCCGATGCGAAGGTCGCCCGCATCGACATTGACGACGCCGACCACACTTTTTCACAGCGGGTGTGGAGCGTCGCAGCCGAGCGGGCTACGCTGGAGTGGCTGCAGGCACTCGACGACCCCGCGGCGCGCGTTTCTCCGCCGCCGGCCGCCCAACCCCCGACAAGGTGATGATGCATGCGAGGAATCTGCGGCTGGTTTTCGAATCGACCTGAAGACGACGGTGGTGCTGCGCTGCGCAGCATGTTGTCGACCAACGCGCCGGCCGCGGCTGGCGCCGCGCTGCGCTCATCACCCGGGGCAGGGCTGGCAGCGTTCGGCGCGGGCGCGCGCTTCACACTGACCGAGGTCGACGGGCTGCTGCTGGCCGTGGTCGGCCACCCGCGGCTGCGCACGAGCGGTGCAAGCAGCGCCGACCCGGCCGATCTGGCCCGGGCGCTGAAGCGGGATGCTCGCGAAGCGCTGGCGCGTGTCGGTGGAGACTTCGCGCTGGCCGCATGGGACAGGCAAGAGCGTCGCGGTTACCTTGCCGTCGATCGCATCGGGGTTCATCAGCTCGTCTACACACGAGTCAACGGCGCGCTGGTCTTCGCTTCGACGCTCGACCTGCTCGGTGCCTTTCCTGGCGTGCGCCGCGAGTTGTCGAGCCAGGGCCTGTTCGACTACCTTTTTTACCATGTCAGTCCTGGGCCACAGACTGTCTTCGCCGAGCAGCACCGGGTACCGCCAGGCCACTGCCTCGAGTTCGGCCCGCATGCATCGGTGCAGCCGCAGGCCTATTGGTCAATGCGATTCAGCGAAGAGCCGGGGCGGCGCCTGGACGCACTCGAGGAAGAGTTCCGCTCGCTCCTCAGCGGCGCCGTTGCCGAGGCCTCCGAGGGCGCAGCCACCGGAGCGTTCCTGTCCGGCGGCACCGACAGCTCGACCATCAGCGGAATGCTTTCGAAGCTGCGGTCGGCTCCAGCACGCACCTTCTCGATCGGCTTCGACGTTGCCGGTTTCGACGAGATGGAGTACGCACGCCTCGCGGCGCGCCATTTCGGCTGCGAGCACCACGAGTACTACGTGACCCCGAAAGACGTCGTCGATGCAGTGCCGATGATCGCCGCAAGCTACGACCAACCGTTCGGCAACGCCTCGGCGATACCAACCTACTACTGCGCCCGCTTCGCCCGCGAGCACGGCATCGCCCGTCTGCTCGCCGGCGATGGCGGCGACGAGCTGTTTGGCGGCAACGAGCGATACGCCAAGCAGCACCTGCTCGGCATGTACCAACACATTCCGGCGCCGCTGCGGCGCTTTCTGATCGAGCCTTTGCTGCTCGCCTCGACGCCACTGCACCGTGTTCCACCGCTGAGCAAATTGCGCAGCTACATCGAGCAGGCTCGCCCTCCGATGCCGCAGCGTTACGAGTCCTACAACCTTCTGAACCACCTCGGTGTCGGCAGCGTGTTCGAGCCGGACTTCCTTGCCAGCGTCGACACGCGGCATCCGCAGCAGCTGATGGCCGAGGCGCATGCACCGTTCGCCGACTCGAGCCTGGTCAATCAAATGATGGCCATCGACTTGCGCTTCATTCTGGCTGACGGCGATCTGCCTAAGGTGACACGCATGTGCGAACTGGCCGATGTGGACGTGGCGTTCCCCTTGCTTGACGACCGGCTGGTCGAGTTCTCTCAAGGTCTGAGTGCCGACCTGAAGCTGCGCGGCACACAACTGCGCTGGTTTTTCAAACACGCGCTGAAAGACTTCTTGCCGCGCGAGATCATCACGAAGCAAAAGCACGGCTTCGGACTGCCGGTGGGCGCCTGGCTGTTGGGGCACCCGCCACTGCGAGCGCTGGCGGTCGATGGCATCGCTGTGCTGCGGCAGCGCGGCATTGTTCAGCCGCGTTTCTGCGACGACTTGCTGGCCAACAAGCTGCCGGAGCATCCGGCGTACTACGGCACCATGGTCTGGGTACTGATGATGCTCGGGCTCTGGCTTGATTCGCGCAAGCTCTGAAGCTGTGGCAAGGACCGAGCAGCCAACCGCTCAGGCAGCAACCTTTTCAGTGCGACGAAAGTTGGTGAGCAGCCGTGCGCCATAACGCCAGCGTGTGCGGTCCCATGGGGTGAAGCGTGGCAGCTGGAAACGATCCGACAGCGCCGAGGCAGCACCCCACGCCGTCGAAACCGCAGCGTTGAAACCACAATTGCGTACGATCGCTGCGTGCTCGGCGGCATAGTCTTGCCCAGGCACGCCGTTTGGGTAAGCGAACAATCGCACCGGCTCACCGAGGACGCGCTCAAGTTCCTCCTTGCTGCCAGCGATCTCCGCGCGAGCGGCCGCTTCGCTCAGGCGCGTAAGGATGGGGTGGCTGATCGTGTGCGCGCCGACGTCCATGCCCAGCTCGCGCAGCGAACGAACCTGTTGCGGCCGCATCATCAGCCGCGCTAACTGCTTGGCGCGGGTCAGGTCGGCGATCGCGTCGGTCAGCCCCTGGCGGCGCTCGGGCTCGAAGTGCTTGATCCCGGTGAGCACCGCATCGATGGCCCGTCGCCGCGCGGCTGCAGACGTCAAGGAATGGCGGGCAAGCCCGAGGGCGCTCAGGTCAAGCTCGTCGAATTCGCAGGCCCGGATCGACTCGATCACCCGGTCATTCCACATGCAGCCCCCGCCCAAGAACCCAGTGGCGATGAAAAACGTCGCACTCAGACCCAGTCGCTTGAGAATCGGCGCGGCGAGTTCTTCGTTGTCGGCGTAGCCGTCATCAAAACTGATGGCCAAGGCGCGAGGGGGAATGGTCCCGCTAAACAGCCGGTCGATCCCTTCGGACAGCGGCAGCACGTTGAACCAGTCGCGCACCCAGCGCATGCGCGCCTCGAACTCGGCAACGTCGGGTAGGTCCGGAAAGAGTGGGTCAGGCGTCTCGAGCACACGATGGAAGATGAGAATGCTCAACCGGCCACGCTGGCCTGGCGGCGAGACGATTGAGAGGGGCAGGCGCAGGATCATCTGGGAGACCTATCTCAACTGAAAATTCCGCTTCGCCGTTCAGGCCGTGCGGGTTCGCTGGCCGGCGGCAGCGCCGACGGGCTGAGCTGCACCGACACTGGCCACGCTCATCTGCAACATCGACACAAGCGCGGCGAACAACCAGAACTGCACTTCGGCCATCAGGTAGTCTGCGGTGTGGCCAGCCGTCCACACGACGGCGAGCGCGGCACACGTGGCCGCGCCAAGCGTTGTCAATTCCGGGTCGTTGCCAGTGCGGTCCAGCGCCCGGATCCTTAACATGGTGCCCAGGCACCAGAGGGTCAGGCTGACATACAGCAAGGCACCCGGCAGGCCCTGCTCCACCAGCGTGGTGAGGAAGGTGTTGTGTGAGGACCGAGCAGCCGTCGACTCGTCTCCGCCTTTGTCGAGGGTCAACCACTTGCGGTCCAGATACTTGGTGCTGAGCACCGCAGTCCCGCGGTGCCCGGTGCCCATCGGGTACTCGAGGAACATCTGCAACTGCGCTTTCGAAAGCTCGACGCGCGACTGGGCGCTCATGTCCGTCTCTTCATTCCGCGTGGTCGCATCCTGAATCGTGAACATTCGGTCGACGAACGTCGTGTCGACGATTGCACCCAAGCCGACCAACCCAGCCAAGGCGAATGCCCAAAACACTCGGCGATGCTGCCGCGCCTTACAGAAGGCGAGAACGAGGCCGCCGACGACAAGCCCCAGGAACGCCCCGCGGCTGTTGGCCAACACGAAGCCATTCGCGATCAAGGCCATGCTGGCCAGGACGACCCAGCGCCGCCAGCCCCGTTGTGTCATGAACAAACCCACGGCGACGATGAGGCCGGTGACCAGGTACATGCTGAGCGTGTTCGAGTCGTCGATGCCCGGGCCACCAACGCCGTCGAGACGCCCCCCCTCGCGGCCGGTGTACTGAGCATAGATGCCGAGCAGCGCGCAACCCAGCACATGGGCGAACAGGAAGTCTCGCAGGCGCTCCTTCGAGTCGACCACGCGGTACACGAACCAGAAGGCGATCAAATACTTCAAGATCCGGACGCTGCCGTCGAGGTGGTCGGTTGAATCCAGTGCCCACGGCGTTTGCAACCACATCCAGACGGCATAGATGCTCAGCATCACCGCAGGTGGATTGCTCAGCCAGGCAGGCCTGGTTGCCAGCTTGCCACGGTGGAACATGACCGCAAGCACCGTCACGACTGCCGACAGCAGCGCCCAGCGAATGTCTCCGAACACAGAACCCCACCAACGCGCGGGTGGAAAGACATAAATCGTCGCGAGGTAAAAGTAGACACCGTAGATCGGATGACGAATGAACGCCAGGCCGATGCAGACGATCGAAAGCACAGCGAAAGCAGTGGCGTAGAACACGGTGCGCTCAGGCTTAGATTGCGTTCTCAGTCCGTGCCCATCGCACAACGCTGCCATGGGCGGCGAACGCCGCCCGGCTGGCCCAGTGCACGCGCAAACACGTCCATCTGGCCCTTCGACACGGAGGACCAGTCGAACCGCGCCGCATGCTGCCGAACGCGCTCGCGCGATGGCGCCAGTGCGTCGAGCGCCTTCACTGCTAGCGAGAGGCTGGCCGCATCGCGTTGGGTCACGATGCGGCCAGACTCCGCGATGCTCAGCATTTCGGCGACCGCACCGACATCGAAGGCCACCACCGGTGTGCCGCAAGCCATCGATTCCAGGACGACATTCGGCCAACCTTCACGCGTCGAGGTCAGCAGCAGTACGTCAGCCGCAGAGTATAGAAAACGCAATTCCTTTTGCGGCATCGATGAAAGGAAGACGACACGTGCTTCCACGCCAAGCCGCCGCGCCAGTGCCGCAAGCTCAACGCGCAACGGCCCGTCACCGACCACCGCCAGGTGCCAATCGGGCAGTCGGGCAAGCGATTCGACCGCGAGCGAGAATCCCTTCTCCGGCACGAGGTTGCCGACGCAAGCCGCTAGACGCCCCGCCGGCAAGCCGAGACGCGCACGAGCGACAGTCTGCTCTTCGGGGAAAAAGAGGTCGATATCGACACCATTGCGCAACACGACGATTTTGGCCGCGTCGGCGCCAAGTTCCGTCAGGCCTCGCTTCAGACTCTGCGACACCGTGATGACTGCCGCGGCGCGCTGCGCCGCCCACAGCATGCGCTGTGCAGGCCCGGGCATGTGGCCGAGTACGTTGACATCGGTACCGCGTGCGGTCACCACAAACGGCAACCCGAGTCGTTCGGCGAGCAGCGCAGCGGCCACTCCGTCAGGGTACAAGTAGTGCGCATCGATGATGTCCGGCCTCCAACCGCCTGCCTCCAGTGCCGCAATGTCAGCGGCGGCGGCGCGGGCCATGTTCTCAGGCTGGAACCGCACGCCCAGCCTTGGCAGCATCAGATAGCGCGGGTAGGACACCTGCAGACCGCCGTCGCGCACTGCATGTCTAGGCGTAGCGGCAAAACGTGAATAGCTGCCGAAGCGCGAAGAACGAAACGGGAACCACGGCACGGGCGCGATAACTCTCGCATCGATCCCGGCATCCCGCACGAGATGCCCCAGGCGCGTCTCCACGAAGATGCCGTGCCTGGGCCGCGCCAGACTTGGAAACAGCGACGTGAAGGTGAGCACCCGAACGCCCTCTATGGCCGCACAGTTCAAAAGCGCGCGCGACGCGCAAGCGACCTGCGTGCTCATTTCCAGGTCAACCCCACGTACTCCGCGAGAAGGTCAGCGTGCTCGCCAATGTGGGCCAGATCGATGACGCAGTGGTGCGGCCGGGCCAGCTGCCTGACCTGATCGGTCAAGCGCTTTTCGCCGGAGCCGACGATCAGCACGTCAGACTCGTCGATGACCGATGCGATGTCGGCACGCAGCAGCCCGCCCATGTGCGGAAGATGGTCGTCGATGAAGCGCCGGTTGGCACCGAGCAGGCTGGACAGGGTGACGTCCGGGTCGTAGACAAGCAACGACATGCCTTTGCCGATCAGATGCTCGGCCATCAGCACCAGCGGGCTTTCACGCAGGTCGTCGGTGCCGGCCTTGAAGGCCAGGCCGATCATGCCGACGCGGCGCTTGCCGGTTTGCATGACCTTGGCGATTGCCAGGTCGATGTGTTCACGATTGGACGGAAGGATGCCCGCATGCATCGGCAGATCGACGTCATGATGTTTGGCAAGGTACATTGTGGCCCGTAGATCCTTCGGCAGGCACGAGCCGCCGAACGCGAAGCCGGGCTTCAGATAAGCCTTCGAGATATTGAGCTGGGTGTCGCGGCAGACCAGGTCCATGACCTGGAACGGATCGACCCCGAGAGCTTCGCACAGACGTGCCGTCTCGTTGGCGAACGTGATCTTCAGGGCGTGGAAGTTGTTGCAGCAATACTTCACCATCTCGGCCGAGCGGACCGCGGTGACGTGAAAGTCGCAGGGCAAGTGGCCGAACAACTGCCGCAACTGAGCGGCAGCGTAGTCGCCGTTGGCCCCGACGATCGTGAACGGGGGGTGATCGTAGTCGCGGATCGACGACCCTTCGCGCAAAAACTCCGGCTGGAAGCAGACGAAGAAGTCCTTGCCTTCCACCTTGCCGGAAGCCTTCTCGATGAGCGGGCGCAGCACGTCTTCGACCGTGCCCGGCACGAGGGTCGAGCGGAACACAAAGACATGCGGCCGGTCGATGCCACGCAGCGCCTGGCCCAGGTGCTCGGCCAGCTTGAGGATCGCCGACTGGTCCTGGCTGCCGTTGGCCGCCGACGGCGTACCGACGCAGATCAGTGACAACTCGGTGTCGTGCAGCGCCTGGGCCGCGTCGGTCGTGACGCTGACCCGGCCGCTGGCGACGACCTTGGCCATCAGCTCGATCATCCCTTCTTCGACCACCGGCGTCTTGCCGGAAGCGATCAGGGCGAGCTTGGCGGGATCGACGTCGACGCCGATGACACCATGGCCGTCGCGCGCAAGGCACGCGAGCGAAACCGCACCGACATAGCCGAGACCAAAAATGCTGATGTTCATGACGATTGAGGGTAAGGGTTGGAAGCCGTTTCGAACTCGCTGCGGCAACGCTCGATGATCGCATCGAGCCGCTTCATCGAGCTGGGCCAGGCATGATTTGAAAGGACCCGTGCACGCCCGGCCTGGGCCAGCCGGGCGCGCTCGGCCGGGTCGTCGAGGATGCGAAGAATGGCATTGCATATGTCTTCGGGTGCATCGGCGGTGACGATGTGCTCGCCTGGCACGGCGTCAACACCGCCGGCTGCGACGCTGCTGCACACGACCGGGATGCCCATGGCCATCGCTTCGAGAATCTTGTTCTGCGTGCCGCGCGCGATGCGCAGTGGCGCCACCGTGAGCGCGGCCTGGGTGACGTAGGGGCGCACGTCGGGCACCGTGCCGGTCACCGTGACTCCCGGCAGTTCGCCGAGCTTGCGAATCTCGGGCGACGGGTCGGCCCCGACGATCTGCAGCTTGATCGCCGGTCGCCGCGACTGCAGCCGGGGAAGCACCTCGGCACAAAAATCAACCATACACTGCTGGTTCGGGTAGTAGTCCATCCGGCCGATGAAAACGATCATGTCGGGGTCGTGGGCGACCTCGGTGATCGGTGCAAAGAAGCCGTTGTCGACACCGTTGGGGAACCAGTCGGTCGGCGTGGTGATGCCGTAGTCGATCATCGTCTGGCGTTCGGCACGCGTGATCGCGGTGCAGAGGTCGAAGTGCCGCGCCAGGCGCTTTTCGTCAACGCGCAAACGCGCCCCTTCCCACCAGTAACCCAGCGCCAGCGGGAAGGACTTGTGCTGCGCGTACTCAAGCCACTTCTGCGAGTCCATGTCACCGAAGTCGAGAATCTTCGGGATGCCCCGGACATCGGCCACATAGTGCGCGACCGACGAGCAGTGCACGAAGATGAGATCGAACTTCTGCTCGGCCAGCACACGCTTGATGTCGCGTGCCAGCTTGCCGCTGTGGAAGAACGAGGCCGATGCGGTCAACGGTGTCGGCAGCGTGGCGATCATGCGCAGGATCTGCACGCGGTTGTCGACCTGGCCGATATGGAATTCGGTGCAGAAAGGAGCGATGCCCTGGGCGTCCTGGGTTTCGCGATCCGACCGCGACAGCGAGCACACCACCACCTCGTGCCCGGACTGGTGCAGATGCTTGATCATGTTGAACGGCCGGATCGTGCCACCGCGCCGCGGTGGGTACGGGAAGCGGTGGCAAACGTAGAGGATCCTCATGCCACGGTCTCTTCGAGTTCGTTCGCAACGTCGTCGGGCGAGCGCCCGTCAAGATAAATGCGGCACCACAGTTCGAGGTTCAGCAAGGCAAGCAGCTTGTCAGTGCCGTCGACGCGGTTGGCGCGGTGGTCTTCGATCAGCTGCGCCACCAGGGCATGGTTGAGCAACCCCCGCGACTCTATGCTCTCGCGCGACAACGCACTCTCAAGCATTCCGGCCAGCGCCCCCTTCATCCAGGCGCCCATCGGCGCACCGAAACCCCGCTTCGGGCGGTGCAGCACTTCCGCAGGCAGCACGTCGGCCAACGCCTTTTTCATCAGCGATTTCAGTTCGCCGCCGGCGACTTTCACGCTCGCCGGAATCTTGGCTGCGAGTTCCACCAGTTCATGATCGAGCAGCGGCACGCGGCACTCGAGCGAAGCCGCCATCGTCATCTTGTCGGTCAGCATCAAGATGTCGTCGGGCAGTTGCGTGTGGGCGTCGACCGCGAACATGCGGGCCAGCACGTCTTCTCCGCCCGAGGCCTCGAAGCCGGCGCGAATCGCGTCCAGGCGTTGCGCTGGCGGGCGCACCAGCAGCGCGGTCGCGTCGTTGGACGAGAACACCCCGACATAGGCACGGTAGCGCTCGGTGAACGGCGAGGCCGCGGCACCGAGGAAATTCTTTGCGAGGCGCGAGTAGTTCAGCCAGGTCGAGTGCCGATCGCTCGGCAGCATGTCGGCCAGCCACGCGGCGCCACGTTTGGCCGGCTGCGGTAGCCAGTTGACGTAGCGCATGTAGTGCTCACCGAGGTAGCGGCGATAACCACCGAACAGCTCGTCGCCGCCGGCCCCGGAAAGAATGACCTTGACGTCGCGGCGCGCAAACTCGGCCACCAGGAAGGTGGTGACGAGCGCACTGTCGGCGATCGGCTCGTCCA
>JAYVTD010000322.1:0-2585 GCA_043774765.1 Rhizobacter sp.
CGCGGCGCCGTCGTCACGCACACGCCGAACGTGCTCAACGACGACGTGGCCGACCTGGCGATCGGCCTGATGCTCTCGGCCGCCCGCCAGTTGCCAGCCGCCGACCGCTATGTGCGCGCCGGTTCCTGGCTGAGCGGGCCGATGCCGCTGGCCCGCAAGATGTCGGGCGCGCGCCTCGGGCTGGTGGGCATGGGGCGCATCGGGCAGGCGATTGCGCACCGCGCCGCGGCCTTCGGCATGAGCATCGCCTACACGGCGCGCAACCCTCGCCCCGCATTGCCCTTCAAGTACGTGGCCAGTGCCACCGAGCTCGCGGCCGAGAGCGACTACCTCGTCGTCATCACCCCAGGCGGCGCGGGCACACTCAAGCTGATCAATGCCGACGTGCTGGCGGCGCTCGGCACGAAGGGCATTCTCGTCAACGTGGCGCGCGGTTCGGTCGTCGATGAAGCCGCGCTGATCGACGCGCTCGAGCGCGGCGTGATCGGCGGCGCCGGACTCGACGTGTTCGAGAGCGAACCCCACGTGCCCGAGCGTCTGCGCGCCCTGCCCCACGTGGTGCTGGCTCCGCACATCGGCAGCGCCACCTCGCAAACTCGCCAGGCGATGGCCGACCTCGCGTTCGGCAACCTGCAGGCGCACTTCACCGGCCGGCCGCTGCTGTCGCCGGTGCCGGAGTGCCAATGAGCGACACCCATGTCATCGCCGTCGACCGCCTGCACGCGGCGATCCGCCAGGTCGTTGCCGGCTTCGGCAGCAGCGCGCAGGAAGTCGAAGACGTCGCCACCAACCTCATCGAAGCCAACCTGACGGGCCACGATTCGCACGGCATCGGCATGCTGCCGCGTTATGCCGATGCCTTCGCCGAAGGCGGCCTGAAGCCCAACACCCACGTGCGCACCGTGCTCGACGCCGGCGCGATGCTCCGGCTCGACGGCGATGCCGGCTTCGGCCAGGTGATCGGGCGCGAAGCGATGGAACTCGGCATAGCCCGCGCGCGCCAGAGTGGCTGCTGCATCGTGGCGCTCGGCAACGCGCACCACCTCGGCCGCATCGGCGCCTGGGCCGAGATGGCTGCCGCGGCAGGCCTCGTGTCGCTGCACTTCGTCAACGTGATCTCGCGCGGCATCGTCGCGCCCTTTGGTGGCGCTGATGCACGCTTCGGCACCAACCCGTTCACGGCCGGCGTGCCGGTGCCGGGCCGCCCGCCGATGATTCTCGACTTCGCGACCAGCATGCTCGCGCAAGGCAAGACACGCGTGGCGCACAACAAAGGCGAGCTGCTGCCACCAGGCAACCTGATCGACAACACGGGCCGGCCCACGTGCGACCCGCGTTATTCGGTGATCGAACCCTTCGGCGCGATCCTCACGTTCGGCGCGCACAAGGGTTATGGCCTGGCGGTGTTGTGCGAACTGCTCGGTGGCGCGCTCGCATCAAGCATGACGCAGCACACCCACGACACCGGCAAGAAGCGCATCTTGAACGGCATGCTGTCGGTCCTGATCGACCCGGCCGCGCTCGGCGACCGCGCCGCGTTTGACCGCGAAACACAGACCTTCGTCGAATGGGTACTGGCCTCGCCGCCCCAGGACGGCGTGGACCGGGTGCGCCTGGCCGGCGACCCGGAGCGCGAATCGCGCGCGCGCCGCATGGCGCAGGGCGTGCCGGTCGACGCCACCACCTGGCACCAGATTCTTGTCGCAGCCGCGCAGCTGGGTGCGGACCCTTCCGCCGTGGCGCGCGCTGCCGGCACGGCCTGAGTTTTCCGGCTGCCATGCCGGCCCGATCCTCGGGTAACTCCCGTCCTGCCAGCGGCTCAATCATCATACGATAACACGTGCGCTGGTCGAGCGCAGTTCACCCCAGGAGACACACCCATGCATTTCGGAAAATGGATCACCGGTGCGATCGTGAGCGCCGGGCTGCTGGCCGGCAGCCCTGCTTTCGCACAGGAAAAACTCACCGTCTGGTGGGTCAAGGGCTTCTACAAATCGGAAGACGATGCACTCTTCGCGGCGATCAAGAAGTTCGAGGCCAAGCACCCGAAGATCAGAATAGAACTCTCGCAGTACCCGATCCAGGACATGATCCCGAAGACCGTGTCGGCACTCGATTCCGGCAGCCCGCCCGACGTGGCCTACGCCGACGTGTACGACTTCCAGGTCACGGCCAAGTGGGCTTTCGACGGCAAGCTCGAAGACATCACGAGCGTGATCGACCCGATCCGTTCGCGCTTCGCCGCCAACACGATCGAGACCACATTCCTCTACAACGACCAGGCCAAGACGCGCGCCTACTACGCGTTCCCGCTCAAGCAGCAGACGATGCACATCGAGTATTGGCTCGACATGCTGAACGACGCCGGCTTCAATGAAAGCGACATCCCGACCACCTGGAAGGAGTACTGGAGCTTCTGGTGCGACAAGGTGCAGCCGGCCTACCGCGCCAAGAGCGGCAACCGCGCCTTCGGCATCGGCCAGCCGCTGGGCGTGGATTCGAGCGACTCGTTCTTCTCGTTCCTGACCTTCGCCGACGCCTACAACGTGAAGCTCGTCAACGACGCCGGCAAACTGCTGGTCGAC
>JAYVTD010000323.1:0-10491 GCA_043774765.1 Rhizobacter sp.
CGGCAACGAGAACGACATTCGGCTGCGTGTGTTCGGTGAGCGTGGCATGCTCGACTGGCGCCAGGAAGATCCGAACCACCTCGTGCACGGACCGATCGACGGCCCGCGGATGATCCTGACGCGCAATTCGCCGTGGTTGAGCAGCGCCGCGAAGCGTGCCTGCCGGTTGCCGGCCGGGCACCCGGAAGCCTTCATCGAGGCCTTCGCGAACCTGTACGTCGGTGTGGCCGCCGACATCCGCGCGCGCATCGCGACCGGGCGGCCGGCGTCAACCATTGACGCCGACTACCCGCGCATCGAAGACGGTGCGCGCGGCGTGCGTTTCATCGAGAAGACGGTGGCCTCGGCCGCGAGCGCGCAGAAGTGGACGGCGATGCGCTGAGCGCCGTTCGTCAGGCGGGTGCTTTCACGGCCTCGATGAACAGTTTGGCGAGCGCCGGCGGCAGCGGCGAATCGAGCAAGGTGCAGCTCATGCGTAAGGCGTCGGCCGCGCCCACGCCGATCCGGCGGTGCAGGCTGTGGGCCAAGGCGGCGTTGAACCAGCCGCGCACCAACAGCGGCCGCTGCATCCAGGCCAGCGTCTGCAGCTCGTGCAGGGCCGAGACCAGCGCATCGGTGTCGGGCGGCACGCAGGCGGGCAGGTCGCTGCGTTCTTGCCACGGCGCCATCACGCTCGTGTACCAGGCCGGCTCGGCGCCCGCAGTGTTCGCGTCGCTGGCGTCGGTGGGCACGAGCCGGGACAGGAACGCGCTGTAGCTGGCGATCGCGTGCAGCATGTCGCCGGGCAACTGCGACAACTCGCCGCTGGCAGCGGTCTTGACCTTCACGGCAGCGTTGCCACCGAGCCGCTGGCGCATCGCGAGCCAGTGCAGCCTGTCGATCGGCCGCACCGAGCCGCGCGCCTGCATCACCCGCCGCGACCCTTCGAGCAGCGTCTGGCGGGCCGGCAGCGGCTGGCGGCGCATGCGCGAGAGCAGCTGTTCGAACCACGGCAAGCGGGCGTTGGCATGCAGGTGGCCGACGTGGGCAAGCACAGACTGCGCTTCGGGCAGAGATTCGTTTTCGGCCGCCCAGGCGCGTGCCGCGCGCCGGCTGCCGGCCGGCAACATCAGGGCGAGCAGCGCGGCCTGCAGCTCGAGCGTGCCGTTGACACGCTCCAGCGCCGCGGCGGCCGCGTCGTGCCACTCGTTCTTTTGTTCGACCGAGGCTTCGTCGGTGTGCGGTGTGTCATCCATGGGCGGGCGGGGGCCTCACAAGGTGCCCGCGGCCTTGAAGCCGAACAGGCTGACGATCAGGGCGGTCGGGAACTGCTTCACGGCGTGGTTGTACTCCAGCACCGCGTCGTTGAACTGGCGCCGGGCGAACGCCAGGGTGGTGTCGGTCGCGGTGATGCGAGTGGCCAGCTCCTGCGCTTCGGCGCTCGCCAGCCACTGCGCGGCCAGGCGGGCGCGCGATTCGTTCAGGATCTCTTCGGCCAGCCGCAGGCTCGCGATCGCGCCAGTCGAGCCGGGCCGCAAACGAGCGTGCGAACAAGCGGCTTCAGCCTGCTGGCAGGCTGCGTTCAGCGCGTCGAGCGACGGCCCGGTGTCACCCAGCATCGGCGCCAGCGTGGCCAGCTGTTCGTGCAGCAGCGCGTGGCGCAGCCTGAACTGCTCGTCGACCGGCGCGAACTGGCGCACGATGGCGCTGCGCAAGCCGACCAGCCGGTTGTAGGCGCCCACGATCCAGAACAGCAGCGCGGCGCCGATGACCCAGCAGACGATCTGGAATGTGCTCAAGGTGACTTCAGCGTCCCCCGGCCGGGTTCGGCGTTCGTGTCGGCGAAGGGCGTGAACTCGCTCTCGCCGTCGAGGCCGGTGTCGGTGGCCACGCCCATGCCGGCGCCGAGCCAGGTGATGAAGCCGTTGCGACGCAGGTCGCAGGCCGGGCACATGCCGCAGCCATAGCCCCAGGCGTGGCGCTGGCGCCGGTCGCCGAGGTAGCAGGTGTGGGTGTGTTCGACGACGAGCTCGATCAGCGGCTCTCCGCCGAGTTGTTCGGCCAGCGCCCAGGTCTGCGCCTTGTCGAGCCACATCAGCGGGGTGTCGATCGTCATCGGCGCATCCAGGCCGAGGCTGATCGCGACCTGCAGCGCCTTGAGCGTGTTGTCGCGGCAGTCGGGGTAGCCGGAAAAGTCGGTCTCGCACATGCCACCCACCATCACGCTGAGCGAGCGGCGGTGTGCGATCACGGCGGCGAAGTTGAAGAACAGCAGGTTGCGCGCCGGCACGAAGGTGTTGGGCAGCCCGCCGGCCTTCATCTCGATCTTGCGTTCGTCGGTCAGCGCGGTGTCGGAAATCTGCCCCAGCAGCGACAGGTCGATCACATGGTCGGCGCCGAGCCGGTGGGCCCAGTGCGGGAACTGCTGGCGCAGCTGTTCGCGCACCGGAATGCGGCAGTCGAGCTCGACCAGGTGGCGTTGGCCGTAGGTGAAGCCGATGGTTTCGACGTGTGCGTAACGCTGCAGTGCCCACACCAGGCAGGTGGTGGAGTCTTGCCCGCCCGAGAACAGGACGAGCGCGCGGCGGGTGTCGGTCATGGGCGGATTCTCGCCCAAGCCCAGAGCGCCGTCAGCCGCGGGTTTCGCCGTGGCCGAAAACGACCCACTTCATCGAGGTGAGACCCTCGATGCCGACCGGCCCGCGGGCGTGGAACTTGTCGGTGCTGATGCCGATCTCGGCGCCCAGGCCATATTCGAAGCCATCGGCAAACCGGGTCGAGGCGTTGACCATGACACTCGCGGAATCGACCTCACGCAGAAAGCGCATCGCGTGCGAATGCGTGTTGGTCAGGATCGCGTCGGTGTGGTGCGAGCCGTAGCGGTTGATGTGAGCTATGGCTTCGTCCAGACCCGCCACGACCTTCACGCTGATGATGGGAGCCAGGTATTCCTCGGACCAGTCTTGCTCGCTCGCGGCTGCAAGCTTGGCCCGCGGCACGCCTGCCAGCAAAGCGAGTGCGGCCGCGTCACCGCGCATCTCCACACCCTTGGCCGCGAACAGCGCACCGATCTTCGGCAGGAACGCGGGCGCAATCGCTTCATGTACCAGCAGCGATTCGGCCGCGTTGCACGGGCTGTACTTCTGCGTCTTGGCGTTGTCGGTCACACGCAGCGCGAGTTCGAGTTCGGCGCTCGCGTCCACATAGACGTGGCAGTTGCCGTCGAGGTGCTTGATGACCGGCACCTTGGCCTCGCGGCTGATGCGCTCGATCAGGCCCTTGCCACCGCGCGGAATGATCACGTCGACCGCTTCCGGCGAGGCGATCAGGAAACCGACGGCGGCGCGGTCGGTCGTCTGCACCAGTTGCACTGCGTCAGGCGGCAGGCCGGCTTCGACGAGTGCCGCCTGAACGAGCTTCCACAGCGCCAGGTTGGAGTGGATCGCCTCCGAGCCACCGCGCAGGATGCAGGCGTTGCCACTCTTGATCGCGAGCGACGCGGCTTCGATCGTCACGTTCGGCCGGCTCTCGTAGATCATGCCGAACACGCCGAGCGGCACGCGCATCTGGCCGACCTGGATGCCGCTCGGGCGGCTGCGCAGATTCGTGATCTCGCCGATCGGGTCGGGCATCGCGGCGATCTGCTCGCAGCCTTGAGCCACCGTCTCGACGACGCTGTCGCTCAGCTTGAGCCGGTCGACCAGTGGCGCGGCCAGGCCCGCCGACATCGCCGCGGCGATGTCTTGGGCGTTCGCCGCCGCCAACGCTGCGCCTTCGCTGCGCAACCGGCGCGCCAGTGCCAGCAGCGCGTTGTTCTTGGCCAGCGTGGGCGCCGCGGCCATGTGCGCGCTCGCGGCGCGGGCACATGCGCCCATGTGGGCGATCGAGGCCTGAAGATCGGTCGAGGTCATGCCGCGATTGTCTCAAACCCGGCCGCGCTGCGGTCCGCCGGTGCTCAGGCCTTCTTGGCCCAGGCGCTGCACCAGCCCTTGGCGTCGACCTGCTTGCCGGCGAACAAGGGGCAGTTGCCGAGCGCGTCGGTCGGCTTCGACTGCCACAGCGCGCAGTTGTTGCACTGCTGCGTGGCGGCGTATTTGGGGTATTTCTTGGCGTCGACCTTGCTGCTGTCGGCGACGTAACCCAGCGCGACGGCTTGCGGATCCTTTTCGTCGAGCTTGGCCTGGGCGAGCGCGCGCTGGGTGGCCAGGGCGGCGCCGGTGGCGGCGACGGTCATCATGAAATTGCGACGGGTGGTGGTCATGGGCTTCTTTCGGCTGGGTGGTAGAGGAGGGGGTTTCTATGACTTGGACATCGACCTCGATTCTAGGGGCCGACGCGATCCCGAGTCGCCTACTGGGCTACACCCGTCAGCCACGCCTTGCGGATCAGCCGGCCGTAAAATGCCGAGTCGAAACCGCTGCCGGATTGCAGGTCCTGACGCGCCACGATGCCGTAATAGCGTTTGCCGGCATCGACCCACGGGTAGAAGCCGAACGCGCCGGCGCTGCTGAAGGCGCCATCACCCACCGCCGGGTCGGTCTCGACCCAGTGGCCGAGCGAATAACTCCAGCTCTCGGTCAGCGGCACCGGCGTGCCGAGCGCGCCGCTGCAGGTCGCGGGGTTGGTGCGCACGCCGCCGGCGAGCTGCGGCTGGCTGTAGGCGATGTCGACGTCGGTGCCGAGCTGAGTTTCCATCTCGGCGGCGAGCGTGCCGTTGTCGAGTGCGTCCAGGCCCATCAGGCTGGCGTGCTGCTGCATGTGGCCGCCGTCGTAGAGGAACTTGCCGTCGGTGGTGGCGCTGTAGACGCCGTTGGTCGAGGCCGCCACGCACGAGCCCACAGTCTGGCTCGGGCTGCAGCTCGTGAAGCTGGTGTAGCCGCTGCGGAAGTTCAGGAACCTGATGTCACTCGCGCTGAGCCCGGTCGCGCCGCGGCGCTCGACCACGTAAGCGCCGTAGAGTCACTTCGACGCCGAGGCGATGTTCATCACGGTCGAGGCGCTGTAGGTCGTGGCAGAGCCGGTGGCGTTGACCGAGGCGCTGGCCATCGGTCCCGCCGTGTCGCCGATCTCCCAGTAGAACGGCCGGATGGCGCTGCAGGCGCTGTGGTTCGACGCGGTCGTGGTGGCGGCGAGCCTGCGCTGGGTGGTGTCGATCGTGGGCGCAGTTCCGGCGTCGGAGCCGCCGCCGCAGGCGATCAGGCCGAACGTCAGCAAGGCGAGCGCGGCACCTCTCGTCGCGCGTCTGGGCAGGGCAGTGTTCGTGTTTCGCTCGACAGGTGTTTGTCGCTGGTTTGTAGCGCCAGCGCAGCCCGAGCATGTTTCGTGCCGGTAAACCTGCGCGCCAGCGGCATGAAAGTTTCACGCGATCTCGTGCACCCGGTGACAAGCCACCCGCTGCCCACCGCCCAGATCCTCGAGCACCGGCACCTCAGCCTCGCAGCGTGGCACCGCGAACGGGCAACGTTTGTGGAACGCACAACCGCTCGGCGGGTTCAGCGGCGAAGGCAGCTCGCCCGTGAGCACCTGGCGCGTCTGGCGCGCGCTGGCGTCGATCCGTGGCGTGCTGGCGAGCAACGCGCGGGTGTAGGGGTGGCGCGGCGTTTTGAAGAGCGTGGTCTTGGGCGCCTGCTCGACGACCTTGCCGAGGTACATCACCAGCACCTCGTCGGCGATCAGTTCGACCACCGCGAGGTTGTGCGAGATGAACACGTAGGCGACCTGCGTTTCGTCTTGCAGGTCCATCAGCAGGTTCAGCACCTGGGCCTGGATCGACACGTCGAGCGCCGAGACCGGCTCGTCGAGCACGACGACTTTCGGCTGCAGCATCAGCGCGCGCGCAATCGCCACACGCTGGCGCTGGCCGCCGGAAAACATGTGCGGGTAACGTGCGTGGTGCTCGGGCCGCAGGCCGACACGCGCCATCATCGCGCGGGCTTTTTCGGTGCGGGCTTCGGCGGCGAGCGCCGTGTTGATGGCCAGCGGCTCTTCGAGCGCATGGCCGATCTTCTTGCGCGGGTTCAGGCTCGCAAAAGGGTTCTGGAACACCATCTGCACCTGCTGGCGCAACTGTTTCTTCAACGCGGCGTCGGCATGCGTCACGTCGGCGCCGTTCAGGTTCAGCGTGCCGCTGGTCGGCGCTTCGATCATCGTCAGCGCGCGGGCCAGCGTGCTTTTGCCGCAGCCCGATTCGCCGACCACCGCAAGCGTGTGGCCGGCTGCGAGCGTGAACGACACGCCGTCGAGTGCGCGCGCCAGGGCTTTCGGTTTGAGGAAACCGGTGGAGACGGTGTAGTGCTTGGCGAGGGCCTGCGCTTCGAGCACCGGGGCGCTCATGTTGTCGTTCATGCCGAGACCTCGGCACGCTGCGTCAGCGGATAGAAACAGCGTGCCTGCGCGCCCGGCTCGCCGACCAGCGGCGGCTGTTCGCTGCGGCAGCGCGGCTGCACATACGGGCAGCGCGGCGCGAGCAGGCAGCCGGCGGGTCGGTCGTAGGCGCCGGGCACCACGCCGCCCATCGAACTCAGGCGGCGCCGGCCGATGTTGTGCTCGGGCAGCGCCGACAGCAGCGCTTCGGTGTACGGGTGGCGTGGTGCGTTGAAGACCTGCGGCACGTGCGCGGTTTCGACCAGCTGGCCGGCGTACATCACGAGCACCCGCTGGGCGATCTCGGCGACCACGCCGAGGTCGTGGGTGATCAGCAGCAGCGCCATGCCACGCTCGCGTTGCAGCTTCAGCAGCAGCGCCAGCATCTGCGCTTGAATGGTCACGTCGAGCGCGGTGGTCGGCTCGTCGGCGATCAGCAGGCGCGGGTTGCAGGCGATCGCCATCGCCACCATCACACGCTGGCTCATGCCGCCAGAGAGCTGGTGCGGGTAGGCGTCGAGGCGGCGCTCGGCGTCGGGAATCTCGACCGCACGCAGCAGCTCGAGCGCGCGCGACCGCAGCGCGCTCTTGCCGCCACCTTCGTGGATCTTCAGCGTTTCCATCAGCTGAAAGGCGACCGTGAAACACGGGTTCAGGCTCGTCATCGGGTCCTGAAAGATCATCGCGATGTCTTTGCCGAGCAGCTGGCGGCGCTCCTTGACCGGCATGGTCAACAGGTCGCGGCCGTCGAACGTGAGTCGCTGCGCACGCACCCGGCCGGGTTCGTCGATCAGGCCCATCAGCGCGAGCGCGGTCACGCTCTTGCCCGAGCCGGACTCGCCGACCACGCCGACCACTTCACCCGCGTCGAGCGTGAAGCTCATGCCGTCGACCGCCTTGAAGGGCGCGGCTTCGGAACCGAATTCGACGCACAGGTTTTCGACTTCCAGAAGTGCCATGGCGGTCAGCGTTTCAGCTTGGGGTCGAGCGCGTCGCGCAGCCCGTCGCCCATCAAATTGAACGCGAGCACCGAGACCAGGATCGCCAGGCCCGGCAAGGTGACGACCCACCACGCGCTCTGGATGAACTCGAGCGCGCTGGCGAGCATCGAGCCCCATTCCGGGGTGGGCGGTTGGGCGCCGAGGCCGAGAAAGCCGAGCGCTGCGGCGTCGAGGATCGCGGTCGAAAAACCGAGCGTCGTCTGCACGATCAGCGGTGCGGCGCAGTTCGGCAAGACGGTGTCGAACATCAAACGCCCGGTGCCGGCGCCGGCGATGCGCGACGCGGCCACGTAGTCCTTGCCCATCTCGCCGATCACCGCCGCACGCGTCAGGCGCACGAAGTGCGGCAGCATCACGATGGCGATCGCGTACATCGCGTTGACGAGCCCCGGCCCGAGGATCGCGACCACGGCGACGGCGAGCAGCAGGCTCGGCAGCGCCAGCATGATGTCCATTAAACGCATGATCGTGAATTCGACACCGCCGCGGAAGAAGCCGGCGAGCAGGCCGAGCAGCACACCGCCGGTCAGCGACAGGCCGACTGACACCAGGCCGATGATCAGCGACAGCCGCGTGCCGTGGATCAGGCGCGAGAGCACGTCGCGGCCGACCGGGTCGGTGCCGAGCAGGAACACGTGGCCGCCGATCGGCTGTGTCGACGGCGGCTTCAGCACCGCGTCGGGGTACTGTTCCTTCGGCGAGTACGGCGCGATCACGTCGGCGAACAGCGCGCACAACACGAGCAGGGCGATGACCGCGAGGCCGATCACCGCACCCCGGTTGCGGCGGAAGTCGCGCCAGAGTTCGGCGAAGGGCGAGGGTGGCGCCTGCTCTTGCACGATGGCGTCGGGTGTGGCGCTCATGTGTGCCGGATCCGCGGGTTGATCACGCCGTAGAGCACATCAACGATCAGGTTGACGCCGATGATCACTGTCGCCGACAGCAAGATGCCACCCTGCACCGCAGGGTAGTCACGCCGGTGGATCGCCTCGACCAGCCACTTGCCGATGCCCGGCCACGAGAAGATCGTCTCGGTCAGGATCGCACCGGCGAGCAGCGTGCCGACCTGCAGGCCGATGGTCGTGACGACCGGGATCAAGGCGTTGCGCAGCGCATGGATGCCGACGATGCGGAAGGTGGACGCACCCTTGGCGCGTGCGGTGCGCACATAGTCTTCGCGCAGCACCTCGAGCATCGATGAGCGTGTCATGCGCGCGATCACCGCCAGCGGGATGGTGCCGAGCGCGATCGAAGGCAGGATCAGGTGCGACAGCGCGCTCTTGAATGCGCCTTTGTCGGAAGACAGCAGCGAGTCGATCAGCATGAAACCGGTGACCGGCGGAATGTCGAACTGGATCGCGATGCGGCCCGACACCGGCGTCCAGCCGAGAGTGACCGAGAAGGTCAGGATCAGCAGCAGGCCCCACCAGAAGATCGGCATCGAAAAACCGGTGAGCGAGGCGCCCATCACCGAGTAGTCCCACACGGTGTTGCGCTTCACCGCCGCGATGATGCCGGCCGGCAGGCCGATCACGAGCGCGAGCAGCATCGCGCAGATGCTCAGCTCGATGGTGGCCGGGAACAGCGTGATGAACTCCTTGAACACCGGCTCGTGCGTGATCGTGGAAAAACCCAGATCGCCGTGCACCGCCTTCCAAAGGTAGTCGGCGTACTGAACCGGCAGCGGCCGGTCGAGGCCGAACTCATGGATCAGGCGTTCGTAACGTTCGGTCGTCATGCCACGCTCGCCCGAGAGCGCTTCGACCGGGTCGCCCGGCAGCAGGCGGATCAACGAGAACACGAGCAAGGTGATGCCCAGGAAAGTGGGCACGACCAGGCCAAGGCGTTTGGCGATGAAGGAGAACATGTCAGTGCGGGGCGGTCAGGAAAAAGGGGGCTTGCGCCCCCTTTTCGATCGCTGTGGCGAGGCGACGCGTGAACCTCACTTCTCGACCATGTCCACCTTGTTGAAGTAGTGGTGGGCCGTGGCGTCCATCTTGTAGCCGATCACTTCCTTGCGCACCGGGTCGAAGCGCACCGAGTGGGCAATGGTGATCCACGGTGCTTCTTCCTTCACGATCACCTGGGCCTTTTCGTACAGCGCGGCGCGGTCGGCCTGCTTGGTCACGCCCTTGGCTTTCTGGATCGCGTCTTCGAAGTCCTTGTTGCACCAGCGCGAGACATTGCCGCCGCCCTTCACGGCCGAGCAGCCGAGCAAGGGCACGAAGAAGTTGTCGGGGTCGCCGTTGTCGCCCGACCAGCCGAACATCATCGACTGCTGTTCGCCGGTCTTGCTGCGCTTGCGGTACTCGCCCCACTCGAAGGTCAGCAGCTTGGTCTTGACACCGATCTTTTCCCAGTCGGCCTGGATCAACTCGGCCATGCGCTTGCCGTCGGGGTTGTAGGGGCGCGTGACCGGCAGGTACCAGAGCTCAACTTCGGTGCCGTTCGGGAAGCCGGCCTTGGCCAACAGCTCTTTCGCCTTGACCGGGTCGTAGGCGTAGTCGGTGACCTTGTCGTTGTACGACCAGAGCGTCGGCGGGATCGGGTTCTTCGCGACCTGGCCTGCGCCCTGGAACACCGCGTCGAGAATCGCCTTCTTGTTGACGGCCATGTTCAAGGCTTGGCGAACCTGCTTGTTGTCGAACGGCTTCTTCTCGACGTTGAACGCGATGTAGCCGACGTTCAGGCCGTTCTGCTGCACCAGGTTGATGTTCGGGTCGTTCTTCATCAGCGCCACGTCGGCAGGCTTCGGGAACGCCATCACGTGGCATTCGCCGGTCTTGAGCTTGGCGTAACGCACCGAGGCGTCGGTCGTGATCGCGTAGACCAGGTTGTCGATCTTCGGGCGGCCGCCCCAGTGCGCGTCGAAAGCCTTGTAGCGGATCACCGCGTCTTTCTGGTACGAGACGAACTGGAACGGCCCGGTGCCGATCGGCTCCTTGTCGATCACGTCGGGCGTCTTCGCAGCCATCATCTTGTCGGCGTACTCGGCCGAGTGGATCGACGCGAAGTCCATCGCCAGGTTGGCCATGAACGGCGCCTCGGGCTTCTTCAGCACGAACTTCACCGTCATCGCATCGACCTTCTCGAGGCGGTCGACAATGTTCTTCATGTCCATGTCTTCGAAGTACGCGAAGGTCTGGCC
>JAYVTD010000324.1:0-5131 GCA_043774765.1 Rhizobacter sp.
TCTCGATCTGCGACGCGATCAACACACCGCGTGCGCCGTTGCTGAAGCGCAGCAGCAGGTTGCCGTCGTCGTCGAGGCGCCGGCCGGGCACGAAGCTCGTCAGGTCGGCGCACAGGCTTTCGATCTCCAGGCCGGTGACGCTCAGCGCCAGGTTCTCGGCGTGCGAGCCGATGTCGCCGATGGCGCCGGCGACGCCGCTGCGCGCGGGATCGGTGCGCCAGTCGGCCTGCTTGTTGCCGGAGCCTTCGAGTTGGGTCGCGAGCCAGCCCTGGTGGTATTCGACGATCACCTTGCGCACCGCACCGATCGTGCCCGCGCGCACCATCTCGCGCGCCTGCCGCACCATCGGGTAGCCGGTGTAGTTGTAGGTCACCGCGAACAGCGTGCCCTGCCGCGCCACGCGGGCCACGAGGTCGTCGGCCTGGGCGCTGGTGTGCACCAGCGGTTTATCGCAGACGACATGGAAACCGGCGTCGACAAAGGCCCGCGCCACGTCGAAGTGCACATGGTTCGGCGTGACGATGCTGACGACGTCGATGCGCTCTTCGGGCGGCCGCTTCAGTTCGTCGTCGAGCAGCGCCTGCCAGTGGCCGTGGTTGCGACTGTCGTGCAAGCCGAGGTCGTACCCCGAGGCGCGCGCTTTCTCGGCCGACGACGACAAGGCACCGGCCACCAGCTCGTACTGGCCGTCGAGCGCCATCGCGTGGCGGTGCACCGCGCCGATGAAGGCGTCGCGCCCGCCACCGACCATCGCGTAGCGCAGCTTGCGCGTCATGCCGACGCTGCCTGCTTCTTCTTGTCGAACACCGCGTCGAACGCGCCCTGCGCCGGCTCGAAGTCGAGCCGCTTGCAGAAGGCCGCGCTTTCGGTTGCACCGTGCACGCGGTCCATGCGGCTGTCTTCCCATTCGACCGACAGCGGGCCTTTGTAGCCCACGTCGTTCAGCGCGACGATCAAGGATTCGAAATCGATCATGCCGCGGCCGACGCTGCGGAAGTCCCAGGTGCGGCGCGCGTCGCCGAAGCTGGTGTGGCCGCCGAAGGTGCCGACCGTGCCGTCGCCCTTGCCCCACCACACGTCTTTCATGTGGGCGTTGAAGATGCGCGGTCCGAAGGTTCTGATGAAACGGATGTAGTCGACGCCCTGGTAACCGAGGTGGCTGGGGTCGAAGTTGAAGCCGAAGCGTGGGTGGCCGTTCACGGCCGCAGTGGCCCGTTCGCTGGTGGCGATGTCGAACGCGATCTCGGTCGGGTGCACTTCGAGCGCGAAGTTCACGTCGACCTGGTCGAACACATCGAGGATCGGCGTGAAACGCCGGCCGAAGTCTGCGAAGCCGGCGTCCCAGTAAGCCTGCGTCGTCGGCGGGAAGGCGTAGACCGAATGCCAGATCGATGAGCCGGTGAAGCCGGTGACGGTCTTCACGCCGAAGGCTGCGGCCGCGCGCGCCGTGTCTTGCAGCTCACGCGCGGCGCGCTGACGCACCCCTTCGGGCTCGCCATCACCCCACACATGCACCGGCAGGATGGACTCGTGCCTCGCGTCGATCGGGTCGCACACCGCCTGACCGACCAGGTGGTTGCCGATCGCGAAACACTGCAGGCCGTGGCTCGCGAGCAGCGCCCGTTTGTCGACCACGTACTGCTTCGACGCGAGCGCTTCCTGCACGTTGAAATGGTCGCCCCAGCACGCCAGCTCCAGGCCGTCGTAGCCCATGCGTCTGGCGAGCGGCGCGAGTTCGACGAGGGCCAGGTCGGCCCACTGGCCGGTGAAAAGCGTGACGGGGCGAGCCATGGTTGCAGCCTCCTTTAGTTCGGCGGGTCGGAGTCGGCGCCGTCCTTCAGCGACGTGGTTCGACCAAGCCGGCGACGACGGCGCCTCGCGCGACGGGCCTCCAGATGGTTTTGACCACGGCGCTCTGCGGCACGGTGGACAAATCTTAGGAGCCACTCTTCAGCCGCACAAGAACAATCTTCGACCTGATCTGGAGTTCATTTGAAACGACGCCTGCCCCGATCGCCCCGGCCTCATCGGCCGCACCACACTGGCGCAAACCCGGGCTGACAGCGCACCGTGCCGGGCGTAGCATCAAAGCACCGCCATTCGCAACAGCGCACCGCAGTGACCCTGCCCCGCGCGGAACAGGACTCGTTGCAAGCCACCGACATCCAGAACCCCGACTACTTTCACAAGGTCGTCGATTGTCAATGGGCCTGCCCGGCCCACACCCCCGTTCCCGAATACATCCGCCTGATCGCGGCGGGCCGCTACACCGATGCCTACATGGTGAACTGGGCTTCGAACGTGTTCCCCGGCATCCTCGGCCGCACCTGCGACCGGCCCTGTGAGCCGGCCTGCCGGCGCGGCCGCGTCGAAGAAGCGCAGGCCGCCAAACCCGAACCGGTGGCCATTTGCCGATTGAAGCGTGTGGCCGCCGATTTGAAGGACGACATCACCGACCGGCTGCCGAGCATGGTGGCGGCGAAGAACGGCAAACGCATCGCCTGTGTCGGCGCCGGGCCTGCTGCGCTCACGGTCGCGCGCGATCTGGCGCCGCTCGGTTATGCGGTCACGGTGTTCGATGGCGAACGACAGGCCGGCGGCATGATCCGCTCGCAGATCCCGCGCTTCCGTCTGCCCGAAGAAGTGATCGACGAAGAAACTGGCTACGTGCTGAAACTCGGTGTCGAGTTTCGCGCCGGCACCCGCGTCGAGTCGATGAGAGCGCTGCTCGCCGAAGGCTGGGATGCGGTCTTCGTCGGCTCGGGTGCCCCTCGAGGCCGGGATCTCGCGATCCCGGGGCGCGCTGAGGCCGCCGCACACATCCACATCGGCATCGACTGGCTCGCGTCGGTCTCGTTCGGCCACGTCACGAAGATCGCCAAACGTGTGATCGTGCTCGGCGGCGGCAACACCGCGATGGACTGCTGCCGCAGCGCCAAGCGCCTGGGCGGCATTGAGGTGAAGGTGATCGTGCGCTCGCCCGCGGCCGAGATGAAAGCCTCGCCGTGGGAAAAGGAAGACGCGGCGCACGAGGGCATCCCGATCCTCGACTGCCTGGTGCCCAAGGCGTTCCTGCATGAAGGCGGCAAGCTCGTCGGCATGTGTTTCGACAAGGTGCGCGCAGTGCGCGACGCGCAGGGCAAACGCCAGCTGGTCTCGAGCAACGAACCCGAGCAGGTGTTCGCCTGCGACGAGGTGCTGGTTGCAGTCGGGCAGGAGAACGCGTTCCCGTGGATCGAGCGTGACGCCGGTGTCACCTTCAACGAACACGGCATGCCGCAGCTCGATGCCGTCACATTGCAGTCGAGCCGGGCGAATGTGTTCTTCGGCGGCGACGCGGCGCTCGGCCCGAAGAACATCATCTGGGCCGTGGCGCAGGGCCACGCGGCGGCGATCTCGATCGACAAGTTCCTGCACGACGAAGACGTGAGCAAGCGCCCGGCGCCCGGCGTGACGCTGGTGTCGCAGAAGATGGGTATTCACCAGTGGAGCTACGACAATGACGTGACGCCCGAGATGCGCCACAAGGTGCCGTGGCACGACGTGAACAAGTCGCTGCGCAACATACGAATAGAAGTCGAACTCGGCTTCGACGTGGCGACCGCCTGGAAAGAAGCACAGCGCTGCCTGAACTGCGATGTGCAGACCGTGTTCAACACCGGCCAGTGCATCGAGTGCGACGCCTGTGTCGACATCTGCCCGACCGACTGCATCACGTTCACCGCCAACGGCACCGAGGCCGACTTGCGCACCCGGCTGCGCGCACCGGCGCGCCACGAAGGCCAGGCGCTCTACGTCTCGAGCGACCTGAAGACCGGGCGCGTGATGGTGAAAGACGAAGACGTGTGCCTGCACTGCGGCCTGTGTGCCGAGCGTTGCCCGACCGGCGCCTGGGACATGCAGAAGTTCCTGATCGACCTGACGCAGGCCGGGCGCGGCTGCCGCACCGAGCGGCGCAGCGAGAAGAGGAAGTCCGCATGAAGAAGAAGCGCATCGAATCGGTCAACGACTTCGTCGTCAAGTTCGCCAACGTCAACGGCTCGGGTTCGGCCTCGGCCAACGAGCTGTTCGCGCGCAGCCTGCTGCGCATGGGCGTGCCGGTGAGCCCGCGCAACATCTTCCCGAGCAACATCCAGGGCCTGCCGACCTGGTATGAAGTGCGGGTCAACGAACATGGCTACCAGGCGCGGCGCGGCGGTGTCGACCTGATGGTCGCGATGAACCCGCAGACCTGGGAAAAAGACGTGGCCGAGCTGGAGCCCGGCGGCTACCTGATGTACGACAGCTCCAAGCCTCTTCCGGTTTCTTCGGTGGGTGCATTGCGCGACGACATCCACCTGCTGGGCGTGCCGCTGACCGACCTGTGCGCGACGCGCTACACCGACCCGCGCGAACGCCAGCTGTTGAAGAACATCGTCTACGTCGGTGTGCTCGCGGCGATGCTCGGCATCGAACCCGAAGTGATCGCCACACTGCTCGGCGAACAGTACAAGGGCAAGGCCAAGCTGATCCAGCCCAACCTTGACGCCTTCATGATGGGGCTGCACCACGGCAATGAGTACTTCGACGACGCGCTCGGCCTGAAGGTGGAGCGCCGCGACGCGGTCGGCAAACGCATCTTCATGGAAGGCAACGCGGCCGCCGCGCTGGGCTGCGTGTACGGGGGGGCCACGGTGTGCGCCTGGTACCCGATCACGCCGAGCTCTTCGGTGGCCGAAGCGTTCCAGAAGTACTGCAGCAAATTGCGCGTCGACAAGGCAACGGGCAAGAACAAGTTCGCGATTGTTCAAGCCGAAGACGAAATCGCGTCGATCGGCATCGTTACCGG
Source organism: Rhizobacter sp. (assembly GCA_043774765.1). Classification (GTDB taxonomy): domain Bacteria; phylum Pseudomonadota; class Gammaproteobacteria; order Burkholderiales; family Burkholderiaceae_C; genus LMDS01. Next base: position 4,829 of record JAYVTD010000324.1, read on the forward strand.
CGCGGGCTGGAACGGTTCAAGGGCGTTCACCTGCACTTCGGGGCCGGGCGTCTCGCTGATGACCGAATTCATCGGCCTGGCCTACTTCGCCGAGATCCCGGTCACGATCATCAACGTGCAGCGTGGCGGCCCAAGCACCGGCATGCCCACGCGCACCCAGCAGGCCGACGTGATCAGCTGTGCTTACGCATCGCACGGCGACACCAAACACGTCTTGCTGTTCCCCGAAGACCCGCACGAGTGTTTCGAGTTCGGCGCCAAGTGCCTCGACCTGGCCGACCGCCTGCAGACACCGGTGTTTCT
>JAYVTD010000325.1:0-2060 GCA_043774765.1 Rhizobacter sp.
AATTTCAATGCTGGTGCGCGGGGCGGGACTCGAACCCGCACACCATTGCTGGCGTCAGGACCTAAACCTGGTGCGTCTACCAATTTCGCCACCCGCGCGAACGGCTTGCGGCCCAACGAAAAACCTTCCGTCTGACCTTGGCTTTCTCGGCGAAATGTGGATTTTAGCTGTTCGCGGCGGCCGTTTCGGCATCTGCCGGTTTGACGCGGAACCAGGCCGCGTACATGGCAGGCAGTGACAGCAGCGTCAGAACAGTCGCCACGACCAGGCCGCCCATGATCGCGACGGCCATCGGGCCCCAGAACACACTGCGCGACAAGGGGATCATCGCCAGCACCGCAGCGGCGGCCGTCAGAACGATCGGCCGGCAGCGCCGCACCGCCGCCTCGACCACCGCCGTCCAGGCAGGCACGCCGCGCGCGCGGTCCTGCTCGATCTGGTCGATCAGGATCACCGAGTTGCGCATGATCAAGCCCATCAGCGCGATCACGCCGAGCAGCGCCACGAAACCGAACGGCCGGTTCAGCAGCAGCAAGGCCCCGGCCACCCCTGCAATGCCCAGCGGCGCCGTCAGGAACACGAGTACCGAGCGGCTGAAACTGTGCAGTTGCAGCATCAGCAGCGTGAACATGATGAAGAGCATCAACGGTGCACCGGCCACGATCGAACCCTGCCCCTTGCTGCTTTCTTCGACGGCCCCGGCCACTTCGATCCGGTACCCCGGCAGCATCTTCGCGCGCACCGGTTCGAACAGCGGGTTGAGCTGGGCCGTCACGGTCGCGCCCTGCAGGCCTTCGATGATGTCGCCCTGCACCGTGGCGGCGTAGTCGCGGCCTTCGCGCCAGAGCACGCCCGGCTCCCAGACGAAGCTGGCCTTGGCGATCTGCCCGATCGGAATGCTGCGGCCGGTCGTCGTCGGCAGGTAGGCGTTGCCGAGGTCGGTCAGTGCGTCACGCTCGTCGAGCGGCTGGCGCAGGACGATGTCGATCAGTTTGTCGCCGTCGCGGTACTGGCCGATGTTGGTGCCATTGTTGAGCGTGCGTGCCGCCTGTGCGATCGACTGGCTCGACACGCCGAGCGCGCGCGCCTTGTCCTGGTCGACATCGAGGCGCAGCACCTTGACCGACTCGTTCCAGTTGTCGTTGATGCCGCGCAGGTTCGGGTTGCCGCGCATGATCGCCTTGACTTCGTCGGCGTTGGCGCGCACCTTGGACGGGTCAGGGCCGACGACGCGAAACTGCACCGGGTACGGCACCGGCGGGCCGTTCGGCAGCAGCTTGGCGCGGCCGCGCACTTCGGGGAATTCGGTCGCGAGCAATTCGGGCAGCAGCTTGCGCAAGCGCTCGCGCGAAGCCATGTCTTTCGGCAACACGACCATCTGGCTCGCGTTGCTCTGCGGGAAAATCTGGTCGAGCACCAGCACGAAGCGCTCGGCACCGCTGCCGACCCAGGTCGTCACGTGGTCCACGCCTTCGAGTTTCATCACCCGGGCTTCGACGCGCTTGGTCAGCGCTTCGTTGGCCGCGTAAGACGTGCCTTCGGGGTACCACAGGTCGACGAGGATCTCGGGCCGGCTCGAATCGGGGAAGAACTGGTTCTGCACCTTGCCCATGCCCAAGAGGCCGAGCACCAGCGTGCCGATCGTCAGGCCGATGGTGATCCCGCGGTGTTGCACGCACCAGTTCACGGTGGTGCGAAAGCGCGAATAGAACGGCGTGTCGAACAGTTCGTGCGGTTCGCCCGCGACGCCGGCATGCGGGCTGATCTTCAGGATGCGCGTGCCGAGGTAGGGCACGAAGTACACCGACACCAGCCACGAGATCAACAGCGCCGCGGCCGTCACGGCGAAGATCGCGAAGGTGTATTCGCCGACGGTCGATTGCGCCAGCCCGATCGGCAGGAAACCCACCGCCGTGATCAGCGTGCCGGTCAACATCGGCATCGCGGTGGCTTCATACGCGAAGGTCGCGGCGCGCACCTTGTCGTAGCCTTCTTCGAGTTTGCGCACCATCATCTCGACCGCGATGATCGCGTCGTCGACCAGCAGGCCGAGCGCGATG
>JAYVTD010000326.1:0-3879 GCA_043774765.1 Rhizobacter sp.
ACCAAAGGGAATCGCGCTGTCGCGCCGCCGAGTGAGGGATCAGTTCCATGCGTTGCCATGTCTTGATCCACACCATCTGCGTGTTCTGCCTGTGTGCCGCGCCGCTGGCCGCGGCGCAAGGTGACAGCGCGCCCGGGCTGCCCACGCCGAGCACCGTGGATGCACCGTCTGTCGACGACCCCGACTCGTACAGCCCGCTGCTGGAAGGCGCCCGCAACACGGTGCGCGACAGCACGGTATGGCTGGTCCGTAGCGTCGACAGCTGGTTTGGTCGCCAGCCTTTCGAAGAAGGCGGACGGGTGTACGACGGCCGCCTGAGTCTGGCTTTCCTGAAACGCCAGGACCAGAAAGTCGATGTCGACCTGCGCTTCAACGTCCAGGTGCGCATGCCCAATGCCGAGAGGTTTGCCTACGTCTTCATCGGCCGTGACGATCCGCGCGACGTTCTGGCCGACACGCCCGAGGCTTTGGCGCGGCAGAACCGCCTGCTGCGCGAGCGCAATGCAGACCCAAGCTTCGTGGCCGGGCTCGGACTTGAATTGCCGAATTCCGTGAGCCTGCGCCTGGGCATGCGCGGCGGATTCAAGCCCTATGTCCAGGCCCGCTACAGCCGTGACTGGGCCTGGGACAGCGGCACGCAGGCGGCGTTTCGCGAAACGGTGTTCTGGGCACGCAGCGACCGGCTCGGTTCCACCACCGCCTTGTCGGTCGAACAGGCCCTGTCGCCCGGCCTGTCGCTGCGCTGGGTGGGCGCGGCCACGGTCACGCAGGTGGCGCCAAAGTTCGAATGGTCCAGCGTCCTGGGCGGCTACCAGTCCTTTGGCTCACAACGCCTGCTGTCGCTGGAACTCCTGTCTGGTGGCACCCAGGGCGCAGCGGTTGCCGTGCCCGACGGGGGCATTCAAGTGAAGTGGACCCAGCCCATTTACCGCGAATGGCTGGTCGCCGAAGTGGTCGGCGGGCACTTCTGGCCGCGGCCCGACGCCACGCAGGCACGCGGGCGCGCCTGGGCAGCGGGCGGCAGCATCAAGATGCGCTTCTGAGCGCCACCGGAGCCGGGCTGCGCGCTGGGAGTGCATCGCACGACACGATCGTTGGAAACCTGGAGCCACGACGAACCGCGCCACGAAACATCGCGCAGCGTATCTGGCTAAAGATCCGGCGCTTGCAGCCGAAATCACCATGAGCTCACTTCGAGCAGTGCGGGCTGCGGGTGCGGCGCAAGCGCCCGTCGCGAAACTCACCATGCCTTCCCGTCGTTCATTGAGCCAGTGCTTGCTGGGCAGCGATGCAGGCGTGCGCCGGCTGCTCCTGTACTGGACGGCTGGCCTGGCGCTGTACACCGTCAGCCTGGCAATGCTGTGGTGCGCGGCTGCACTCGGCGTCGCGCCGCTTCGGCCTGTGGCATGGTTGAGCGTGGCATCGGTGCTCGGTGCCGGCGTTGCCTACGCCACGATCCGAGCGAGTGTTCGGTTGCACCTGTCGCCGACGCTGATCAACACTTTGCAGTCGACTTACGCGATGGCTTGCGTGATCGCGGCGTATGCGCTGCTCGGCCCCATGCGGGGCTTCACCATTTCGATCCTGACCGTGGTGCTGGTGTTCGGCGGCTTCTCGTCGACACCGCGCCAGTTGCGCGCCATCTGCATCGTCACGGTCACGATGCTTGGCCTGACGATGCTCTCGATGTCTCTCACCGAGCCGGAGCGTTATCTGCCGCAGGAAGCGATGGTGAACTTCATCATGGCCAGTGCGATGCTGGCGGCCGTGACATGCCTCGCAGGGATGCTCAGCAGGCTGCGCCGCGAGCTCAAGCTGCGCAGGCACGAGTTGGCCGACGCACTTGCGCGCATCCAGGACAGGGCGACGCATGACGAACTCACGCAGCTGGCCAACCGCCGCAAGATGCTTCTGGCGCTGGCGGAGGAGGCTGCCCGCCGTGACCGCAGTGGCCAGACGCTGTGCGTGGCGGTCATCGACCTCGATCACGTCAAGCGCATCAACGACACGCTCGGCGACGCAGCGTTGCGGCAGTTTGCCGAACAGGCACAGGCGTGCGTACGACGCGGTGATTTGCTGGCGCGCTGGGGCGGCGAGGAATTCTTGGTTCTGCTGCCCCGCACCGACATCGACGCGGCGCAGGTGGTGCTCGAGCGGATTCGCACGCGGGGGCGTGCAATCGCTGCCCGCGACCCGCGCGGAGCGATACCGGTCACTTTCTCCGCCGGCGTGGCAGAGTCGCCAGTGGGCGAAGCCGTTGAACTGGCGATCGAGCGTGCAGACGTGGCGATGTACCGCGCCAAGCGCGAAGGGCGAGATTGCGTCCTTCGTGCAGCCAGGCCCGCTCGACTCGGAGTCGACGTCGAGCAGCCAGCGGGCCGAGCGGCCACCGATCTGATGGCTTGACCCTTTTTGCCTTGCCGCCCGGCGAGCCGCAGGCTTGGCTCAGCCGCCGCTGCTGCGGCGGGAACCCGCAACCCGGCGCGACGCCCGCGCCGGCCCCGGCGCCGACCTGCTGGCGATGAAGATCCGCGACACCGCCACCGAGACCAAGGTGCCGGAAGAACTCGACCCGCACAACAAGCCGGTGCCGGAGCTGGAAATCCTCGACTGACGGACGGGCCGGGTGCCCACGCAACCGGGTCGAGAGCGAGCGGAGAGTGCCGTGTCTTGGCGCGGTGGTTGACTTCTTTCTGCGGGCAAGGCGAACAGACGTTAACGGCCAGGAGCTGCCGTTCGGCTTGCGTGGCTCGTAGCTGACCGTCGCATGTGGATCGCGATGAGCCGGTGCGACGAAAACAGTCTTGTGACCCGGGCGCCTGAATTCCCCGACATCGCCAGGTAGACCAACTCAACTGCGCACATTGATGCCGATGCTCGAATCGATACCGGCGGCGCGGGCTTCGAGTGAGCTGGTAACTGCAGCCGCGCCTGGAGCGATGCACCGACGATTCCAGCCTTTTGGGCGCGCCCTGAGCCGCACGCGACTGGCCAGCAAGCGAAGCACGCACAGCACCCGAGAACATCAGGGGCCGAAAGTAACGCGGTGCCCGACCGGGTCTTCTCTGCAGTCGCGCACTGCGTCACGGAATCTGCTCTAAGGGTCAGGGTGCTGCTGCCGGGGCGCAAAACTGCGTGCACGAATCGCCAACAAAGCACGTCGACTGGTTCACGTTGCGCAACCCGAATTACACCTGTGTCTGATTGTTAGTGAGACGATTTGTCCACGCAAGAAGCCCAACCGGCAAGGGAAGTCAAATGAAAACACTCACCGCATTCATGGTCCTCATCGAGCGTCGCTTCGGCCGCAAGTTGCTGTCGGCACTGCTGGTGCTGGCGCAGCTGATCGGCCTGCTGCACGCACCCTCGGCCTTTGCCGGCAGCGCGTTCGGCAGGGCCAAGAAGGTCGCCAACGATCTTCAGATGGCGGTCGATTCACCGACCACGCCCAACAAGCAGTGGGTCAAAGACATCAACGGCGTTCGCAACGTCCAGGTGCTGATCACCGGCAACAGCACCGACGCCGACATGGCCGACCTGCGCACCGCCATCAAGAATGCCGGCGGCTCGATCCACGTGCGCTTCCCGGGCCTGAAGATGGTCACGGCCACGGTGCCGGCCAGCTTCATGCCGACGCTGGCCGCGCGAACCGACGTGCTCAACGTGTCGCCGAATCGCGCCACCCAGCGCACCGCGAGCACGCTCGAAGCCATCACCGGCGCGCTCGCCGCCAATGTGCGCACCAACAGCACCAAGACCAGCTACTCGGGCCTGGACGGCACCGGCATCGGCGTCGCGGTGCTCGACTCGGGCGTGATGCGCAGCCATGAGCTGTTCTACAACGCCAGCGGAGCGACCCGCGTCGCGCGCAACGTGCAG
>JAYVTD010000327.1:0-2764 GCA_043774765.1 Rhizobacter sp.
CGAAAGCACAGCGTCGACTGCGCCAGCTCTTCAACGAAGGCCATGTCGGTCGGTGGGCTCCACAGGTCGACGAAATACATGCGTCGTGTGTCGAGCGGAAAGGACGTGCCGTTGATCTTCGCCGAAGCGCCCGGCGCACGCTCTGCGGCACCAGGTGAGTCAAGCTCGGCGACGCAAGCAAGGCGCACGCCGTCTTCGGTCAACCCGCACAGCCAGACCGTCTGCGCCAGCACTCCGGGTGAGGCGAACAGGAACAGAGGCAGAATCGTTGCAATGGCAGTTCGGTACATGGCGTCTCCAGACGCCTCTGTATCGGCTTGAGCGGCACCTCGCTGAAGCCCCGATCCGCCATCGGCGTGATGCCCTGCACGCCAAACCCAAGATCAGGCAGGCGACAGGCCCCGACCTCGACAGCGAAGAGGCGACAGCCCTGGCTCAGCCCCGCGGGTCAGAACCGTGCCCGCATCGCAAGCAGCGCTTCACTGGCACGCTGCTGCTCCTCGCCAAGCACGCTGACAAGTGGCGTGGCCTGCTGCAACTGCCCTTGGCGCGAGAGTCGTTCAACCTCGGCGCACAGGCTCGACATGCGCAGCGCGCCAATGTTCTGCGTGACCGACAAGAAGCGGTGCGCGAGCCGGCCGAGTCGTGGCGCATCGGCAGAGTCGAGCGCTTCGGCCAGTGCGCCGAGGTGGCCGGGGGAGTCGGCCACAAACATGTCGATCAGCTCACGCACCAGGCTCGGCTGGCCTTCGTCTTGCATCGTGCGCAGGTGCTCGAGCCGCGCGGTGTCGACCACCGCCTCTTGCGGAGCGTGCCCGGTCTCGGGCTTCGATGCCGGAGCCCTCAGCGCCGCGTCCAGCTCCGCGGCGACGATCGGCTTGGCCACGTAGGCGTCCATGCCGGCAGCCAGGTAGGCCTCGCGGTCGCCCGGCATGGCGTTGGCCGTCATCGCGATAATGCGTGGCCCGGCACCCGGCGCCCGACGCTGCGTGATCCAGCGCGCCGCCTGCAGGCCGTCCATCTCGGGCATCTGGATGTCCATCAGCACCACGTCGTAAGCCTCGCGCTCCACGGCTTCGATCACCTCGAGCCCGTTGTTCACGACGTCGGCGCGGTAGCCGAGTCGCTGCAGCAGGCGCAGCGCCACCCGCTGGTTGACGGCGTTGTCTTCGGCCACGAGCACGCGCAGCGGCAGCGTCTTCGCGACATCGACGCTTGGAAGCACAGGCTCGGGCGCCACGGCATGCGCGCCCAGCACCGCGTCGACCAGCGTGGCGAACAACTGGCTCGGCTTGATCGGTCGGGACAGGCAGGCGGCGAACGCGCTGCCCTGCGCGTCGAGCCAGGCGGGGCGTTGTCCGAGCGACGTGAGCAGCACGATCGGCATCGCCTCGGCGCCCCGGCTGCGCCGGATCTCGCCAGCCAGCGTGAGGCCGTCGATGCCGGGCATGTTCATGTCGAGCACCGCCAGGTCGTAGCGATCACCATGGCGCACGCGGTCGATCGCCTCAAGGCCCGACGCCAGCGTGTCGGGCACCATGCCCCAGCGCATGGCCAGCCGCGTGAGGATGCGCCGATTGGTCTGGTTGTCGTCGACGATCAGCAGGCGCTTGCCTGCCAGCGTGGGCACGTTGCGGTGCAGGAAGCGCGCCGGCTCGGCAGCCGCCTCGGCCACGAGCACGGTGGCCCGGAACACCGAGCCTTGCCTGGGCTCGCTCTGCACAGTGACGGTCCCGCCCATCAACTCTGCCAGGCGTTTGCTGATGGCCAGCCCGAGCCCGGTCCCGCCGTACTTCCGGGTCGTCGACACGTCGACCTGGCTGAACGAATGGAACAGTCGCGGCAGGTCCTCGGCACCGATGCCGATGCCCGAGTCGTGGACCGAAAATTCGATGCGGTGCATGCCGTCCGGCATCGGCTTGCTTTCAACCGAAACGAAGACCTCACCCTGGTGCGTGAACTTGACCGCGTTCGACAACAGGTTGACGAGGATCTGGCGCACGCGGGTCACGTCGCCGAGCAAGGCCTCAGGCGTGCCGTCTTCGATCAAGTAGGCCAGGTTCAGGCGTTTCTCGAGCGCCCGCGGAGCGACCTGGTCGAGCGCGTCTTCGACGCAGCGTCGCAGGTCGAAGGTCTGCTGCTCGATCTCGAGCTTGCCGACATCGGCCTTCGAGTAGTCGAGGATGTCGTTGATGATCCCGAGCAGCGACTCGCCGCTGGTCCGGATCGTGCGCGAGAGATCGCGCTGGTCTTCCGACATCGGCGTGTCGAGCAGCAACGAGGTCATGCCGATCACCGCGTTGAGCGGCGTGCGGATTTCGTGGCTGATGTTGGCCAGGAAGAGGCTCTTGGCGCGCATCGCACTCTCGGCCTCGGCCGTGACACGCGCGAGCGCGAGCGCCTGATGGTGACTCTGGCTCACGTCGGTCAGCGTGCCGAGGAAGCCGCTGGTCGAGCCGTCGGCGCCTTGGCTGGCCACCGCCCGCCCCATGACCCAGATCTCGACGCCGTCGGGCCGCAGGAACCGGTAGCGCAGGTCGAAACCCGAGCGCCCGGCAACAGCCTCGTTCCAGACCTGCTGCACCTGCGCCCGGTCGGACGGGTGCACGGCGCGCAGCCAGCCCACGCCGGCGGCTTCGGGCAGCGTCAATCCGGCCATCTCGACCCAGCGATCGTTGACGTAGACACAATGGCCGGTCGCGTCGGTCTGGAAGATGCCGACCGGCGCGCTTGCAGCCAGCTCGCGAAAGCGGGCCTCGCTGCG
>JAYVTD010000328.1:0-6207 GCA_043774765.1 Rhizobacter sp.
GACCGGCGCCGCGCACGAAGTCGAGATGGAACGGAAAGAAGCCGCCGATGATCGGCACGAACAGCGTGCCGCCGCCGATGCCGGCCGGCACCGCCACGATGCCCATCAGGAAGCAAGCTATGAACAGCGCCGCCGGCCAGACCCACCACGGTGTGGAGGCCATCGTCGCGACGGCGGCCTGCGCCGATGGCGCCAGCACCAGCAGCGGCAACAGCAACAGCAACAGCAACAGCAGACCCCGGCCGGCGGCACGCGCGCGCATCACGAGACCGCCTGGTAGTAAAGGTTCTGTGGATGGTTGGCCTGCGCGAAGAATACCCAGCGCTCGACCAGCAGGCCCACATACTGCAGCGCGAAGGCCAACGCAAACCACCAAGGCGACCAGGCCTCGGTGCCTGCCGCGAGCATCGCCATCGGCAGCACGAAACCGAGCGCCAGGAACAGCCACTTCAACTGGCGCAGCATCAGCGCCGACTTGCCGTGGAAGAACTCGCGCGTGTTGAACGAGCCGCCCGTGAAGCCCTGCGATGTCTGCACGATGCTCGGGTGCTTGATGCCGAGCGCGGTCTGCAGGGTGGACTTTGGCTTCAGCCGTGCATTGCGGCGCAGCGACAGGCTGCGCGAGACCAGGCCGATCAGGGTCAGCGCGGCGGCGCCGAGGGCATAGGGGCGCAGCAGCTCAGGTGCACGCACAGCGGCCAGCAGCGCCGCCAGCGTGAAGCCCGATGCGCAGCCGAGCACGGCGTAGTTCACCAGCGTCAGCGGGTGCGCCCATTCGCGCAGGAAGCGGATCGAGGCGTAGATCATCGCGGTGCAAACGAACAGCGCGAGACAACTGAGCGTGATCAGCGCACCGAGAGGCCGGGTGTTCGGCCAGCCAAAGAAGTGCGCCGCTCCCCACACCGCGAGGCCGGCCATGAACAGCGGCAGTGCGATCACCTCGCGCGACAGCCACGACGTGCGCCACATCGTGGCAGCACGCCACGCTCGCTCGGGATGCCCGAGGTGGAAGAAGGACGCCAGCAGACCGAGCGCCGTGAAGGCCAACGCGACGGCCGCACCGAGCACCAGGAAGGAGGGCGATGCCGCGCCGGCCAGTTCGGCGCCGTACAGTGCCAGAAACAAGCCCTGGCCGGCGCCGCTCAGCGTGGTCAGGAAGATGACGGAGAACGCCGGATTCATGTCGCGAAGTCCTCGCGTCCAGGCTGCGGATGCGGCGCGCCACCATCGACATGCAAGGGGTTGTCGACGCGCTCGAGATCCTCCGGCCGAATCGTGATCGAGGTCGGCCGGCGCGGCAGGTAGTGGTTGGCCGGCCGCGTGTCCCATTCGGGCATCAGCGCGTAGCCTCCGCGTTCGCGGATCGCCGTCGATACTTCGGAGTGCGGATCGTGGATGTCGCCGAATAGCCGTGCGCTGGTCGGGCAGGCCAGCACGCAGGCCGGCTTGCGCTCGGCCGCAGGTAGCTTCGCATCGGTGACGCGATCAACACACAGCGTGCACTTGGTCATCACCTTGCGGCCCTCGTCGAGCTCGCGCGCGCCGTAGGGGCAAGCCCAGCTACAGTAGTTGCAGCCGATGCACTTGTCGTAGTCGACCAGCACGATGCCGTCTTCGGCGCGCTTGTAGCTGGCCCCGGTGGGACACACCGGCACGCAGGGCGGGTCTTCGCAGTGCAGGCAGCTCTTCGGAAAGTGCACCGTCTGCGTCTCGGGGTACTCGCCGACCTCGAAGGTCTGCACGCGGTTGAAGAAGGTGCCGCTCGGCTCGGCGCCGTAGGGGTTCATATCGGTCAAGGGGCCGGCTGCGCCGGAGGTGTTCCATTGTTTGCAACTGGTGACGCAGGCGTGGCAACCGACGCAGACGTTGAGGTCGATGACCAGGGCAAGCTGGGTCACAGCGAGCCCTCCAGATGCACGGGCTGGGTCACTTCTTGACCCCCGCCATCCACGCCAGGCGGCGCGGCGGCACGCTGCCCATGCCGGGCAGGCGCTGCATCGTCTCGGCCTGCGGCGAGGTCAGCTCGGGCTCGTCGGCCGCGGCCGCCACGATGCGCACCCGCACGTCGTACCACGCCGCCTGGCCTGTGATCGGGTCGGAGTTGGAGACAGTCGCTCCGCCTTGCACCGGCAACTCCTCGCGGATCAGGTGGTTGAGCAGGAAACCGCGCTGCGATTCGTTGGCGTCGGGTGCCAGCGACCAGGCGCCGGGTGCCTTGCCGATGGCGTTCCAGGTCCAGACGGTGCCGGGCTCGACCGCCTGCGAATAGCGGCACATGCAGCGCACCTTGCCCCACTGCGATTCGACCCACATCCAGCCGCTGTCGGCGATGCCGGCGGCGCGCGCGGTCACCGGGTTGACGAAGAGGTAGTTGTGGCTGTGGATCTGGCGCAGCCAGGGGTTCTGCGAATCCCAGGAGTGGTACATCGCCATCGGCCGCTGCGTCACTGCATTGAGCGGAAAGCGCGCCGTGTCGGTGACCTGGGCTTCGAGCGGTGCGTAGTAAAAGGGCAGCGCGTCGAAGTAGGTCTCGACGCGTTGGCGCCAGCGCTCTGGCGGCTGCTTGCCTGCGCGCTTGCCCTGCGCGGCACGGCGAAAGCCGTGCAGGAACTCCGAATAGAGGTGGATCACGATCGGATCGTTGTCGCGCCGCAGGCCGTTCTTCTGCGCCCAACTCATGTAGTCGCGATTCCAGTTGCGCATGTACTGGGCTTCGACCGGCAGGCTCTGGTGGAAGACGCAGTTGTTCTTCTCGTACATCTCCCACTGGCGCGGGTTGGGTTCGCCGCGCATCGACTTCTCGCCGCCCTTGCCGCGCCAGCCGGCCAGAAAGCCGATGCCCGAGCCGGGCGCCGTCTCGTAGTTGACAACGAAGTCGGGGTAGTCGCGGAACTTGCGGCTGCCGTCGGCGCTGGTGAACGCCGGCAGCTTCAGCCGCGATGCCAGTTCGACCAGCACCTCCTGAAAGGGTTTGCACTGGCCGGTCGGCGGCAGCACCGGGATGCGCACCGAGTCGGCGGGGCCGTCGAACTCGGAGATCGGCCGGTCGAGCATCGACATGCAGTCGTGGCGCTCGAGGTAGGTGGTGTCGGGCAGGATCAGGTCGGCGTAGGCCGTCATCTCCGACTGGAAAGCGTCGCAGACGACGAGGAAGGGAATCTTGTATTCGCCGTCCTCGCCCTTGTCGTTGAGCATCTTGCGGACCTCGGACGTGTTCATCGTCGAGTTCCAGGCCATGTTGGCCATGAAGATCAGCAGCGTGTCGATCGGGTAGGGGTCGCCGCGCCAGGCATTGGTGATGACGTTGTGCATCAAGCCGTGCGCCGACAGCGGGTGCTCCCACGAGAAGGCCTTGTCGATGCGCACCGGCTCGCCAGCGGCATCGACGAACAGGTCGTCGGGGCTCTCGGGCCAGCCCAGCGGCGCGCCGTCCAGCGGCGTGTTCGGCTTCACCGCCTGCGGGCCCTTGGGCGGCCGCGCGTTCGGCGGCACGGCGCGCGGGTAGGGCGACTTGTGGCGAAAGCCGCCAGGCCGGTCGATGGTGCCCAGCAGTGACATCAGGATTGCCAGCGAGCGGATCGTCTGGAAGCCGTTGCTGTGCGCGGCCAGCCCGCGCATCGCATGGAACGCCACCGGCCGGCCGATCACCGACTTGTGGCGCTGGCCCCAGCAATCGGTCCACGCGATCGGCAGTTCGATGCGCTGGTCGCGCGCCGTGATGCCCATCTCGTGCGCCAGGCGGCGGATGGTGGCGGCCGGGATGCCGGTGACGCCTTCGGCCCACTCCGGCGTGTATGCCTTGACCCGATCGGCGAGCAGCTGAAAGGCCGGCGTACCCGGCGTGCCGTCGGGCAATTCGAAGTGGCCGAGCAAGGCCGGATCGGCGCCTTCCGCGTGGTCGGCCACCGGTGCGTTTGTCAGCCGGTCCCACCACCAGAAGTTGTGCGGCCGCAGCGGGTTGACTTTGTCGCCTTCGGCGTTGCGCAGCATCATGCCGACTTCGTCGCTGGCCGGGTCCTGATTCACCAACTGGCCGGCATTGGTGTAGCGCGCCAGGAACTCGCGGTCGTACAGACCGCGCGCGATCGTTTCGTGGATCAGCGCCAGCAGCAGCGCGCCATCGGTGCCGGGTTTGATCGGCACCCATTCATCGGCAATTGCAGAGTAGCCGGTGCGGATCGGGTTGATCGAGATGAAGCGGCCGCCGGCGCGCTTGAATTTGCTGATCGCGATCTTCAGCGGGTTGCTGTGATGGTCTTCGGCGGTGCCGATCATCACGAACAGTTTTGCGCGGTCGAGGTCGGGGCCTCCGAACTCCCAGAAGCTGCCGCCGATCGTGTAGATCATCCCGGCGGCCATGTTCACCGAGCAGAAGCCGCCATGCGCCGCGTAGTTGGGTGTGCCGAACTGGCGCGCGAACAAGCCGGTCAGCGCCTGCATCTGGTCGCGCCCTGTAAAGAGGGCGAACTTCTTGGGGTCGGTGGCACGAATCGCGGCCAGGCGTTCGCCGAGCAGCTCGAACGTGCGTTCCCAGGAAATCGGTTCGAACTCTCCGGCGCCGCGCGCCGTTCCGGGTTTGCGCAGCAAGGGCTGGGTCAGCCGTGCCGGCGAGTACTGCTTCATGATCCCCGACGAACCCTTGGCGCAGATCACGCCCCGGTTCAGCGGGTGCTCGGGGTTGCCTTCGATGTAGCGAATTTCGGGACCGTCTTCGCCATCACGCAGATGCACCCGGATGCCGCAGCGACACGCGCACATGTAACAGGTGGTCGTGCGAATGGCCGTGCCGGCGTTGGGCAGTGGCGATGCAGTTGGATCGTGCAGCGGTGGCACCGGTGTCGGGGGTGATTGCGTTGGGTCGGCACGGCGACCGTAGTTGTCCGGCCGGCCGCCGGGGCGAGGGCCGGGCTTGTCTCTGGCGGAATTAGGCGCAGGCGCCATGGCAACGTCTAGTACCGGGACGGGTGATGTTCAGTAGCCCATCTGGGGTATGGCGTGAGTGCGCGCAGGTCGATCGGGTCGCCTGTCAGGGCTGACCCGGTAGCGGCGATTCACATTTGGCGGTTCAATAGAAAAACTTTAAGGAGCAGCTTTGTTGAAGCGTTACATAAAGATATTTGCATATTTGTTATACACCTGATCCATGCAAGCGACCGATATCTACGCCCGACTGGCGGCAGCGTTGACGGAAAGCGGTGATCGGCACGCGCTTGTGGTGCAGATGCTCGATCCGGTCGTGCAACTGTCGCAGGCACGTGCGGGCTCGGTGAGCGTGAAGGCATCCGGGGAAGGCCAACTGCGGGAGATTGGCGCGTTGGCGTTGCGCCCGCCTGGGGGGGGCGAGGAGCGCGTCGTCGTTGTTGCGCTGACCTATCGGGGGTCTACACTGGGCGAGTACCGACTCGCCATGCCCGCCGATCGGTTGGACGAGCCCACGGCCGCTTTCCATCGAACCATAGGCGCCTTGCTCGGGCTGGCCCTGCACGATGCGTGTGTGGAGCAGGACACCCGCCAGGCGATGCTGGCCGAAATGCACGACGGCCTTGCGCAGACCCTGGTCTTTGCGCGAATGCGCCTGCCCTTGCTGGAAGAGGCGATTGCCAACCGTGCGCAGGCCGCCGCCCTGGGCTATTGCTCCGATCTGCGCCAGGCCGTGGGCACCGTGCAGACCAACTTGCGCGCCATCCTGTCGCAGTGCCACGTGCCGATGGACCCGCAAGGGCTCAAGCATGCCTTGCGGTCGACCGCGCACTCGTTTCATGAATTGACGCAGGTCAATCTTGTGTTCGACGACGATGCACCGGACCTGCGCTTGTCCGCGAGCCAGGAATCACAGGTATTCCTCGTCGTGCAGGAGGCGCTCTCCAACATCGCAAAGCACGCGCGGGCGCGCCACGCCTGGCTGCACCTCGATCAACGGGGCAACCAGGTCGCTGTGACCGTCGAAGACGACGGCACCGGCCCGGCGGCTGCCTTGGTATCGCCATCGCCATCGCACTTCGGCATGGACATCATGCGTCAACGGGCGGAGCGCCTGGGGGGCTGCCTGGAGATCGCCGCCCGCGATGGCGGCGGCACGCGCATGAGACTTCGCTTCCCGGCCAGCCGGACCAAGGTGGCCACAGCATGACGGCCGAAGTGCTGCGCGTCGTCCTGGTGGACGACCACACGCTGTGCCGCAATGGCTTGACCGAGTTGCTGCAGCAC
>JAYVTD010000329.1:0-9390 GCA_043774765.1 Rhizobacter sp.
GTGATGCACCTGCACACCGCGGCCGGGGTGGCGCTGGCGATGCTGCCGGGCGGCTTGCAGCCGACCTCGCAGTGGGCGATGCGCCTGCACGGCCGGCTCGGCCGCCACGCTTACGAGGGGCTCGCTTTCGGTGCCGAGGAGCGTGCGCGGCTCGCCACGAACCTCGGCCAGCTCGACGGTGTGATCCTCGAGAACCACGGACCGTTGATGGTCGGCCGCAGCGTCGCCGAAGCCTGGATGCTGATGTACCTGCTTGAGCGCGCCGCACAAGCCCAGCTGAGCGCGATGGCCGCCAGCGGCGGGCGTGTGCAGGTCGTCTCCGACGAACTCGCCGCGCTCACGTACCGGCAGTGGATCGGCGACGGCGCGGAGCGTGATGGCGACATCGAGTGGCCGGCGCTGCTGCGCGGCCTCGACGCCACCGACCCGAGCTACAGAAACTGAAGTTTTCCACCTGAAAGAGACAAGACCATGCCCACGATCCGAGTCGAGATGTTCGAAGGCCGCACGCCCGAACAGAAACGCGCCCTCGTCGCCGCACTCACCGAGGCCTGCGTGCGCACCATCGGCGCTTCGCCCGAGAGTGTCGACATCCTGCTGTTCGACATCGCCAAACAGAACTGGGCCACTGCCGGCACCCTCTGGAGCGACCAGGCCGCGCCGCCCAAACCGGCCGGCTGAGCCGAGCGAATCAGAACTGCAGGAAGGTCACGCCGGCGCCGAAGCTGGTCTGGCGGAAGTTGTAGTCGGTGAGCGTTTCGCCGTAGCCGCGAAACACCTGCACGAACCAGCGCAGGCCGTTGGGTTGGTCTTTGTAGATCGGGTAGGTCCACTCGAACTGCAGGGCGCCGTACTTCAAGCCCTTCAGCGTGCTGCGGTACAGCAGCGAGGCCGTCTGCACACCGTGCGACCAGTTGAGCTGCGTTTCGCCGTGGCCGCGGTAAGTCACGAGGTTGGGGTTGTTGTCGGTGGCGAGCGGCTCGTTGAGCCGCTGCGTCAGGCGCGCGGTCAGCGACCAGTCGCCGCGTTCGAAGCCGGCACCGAGGTACACGCGGTTCCAGCTTCGCGACAGCGGGTCGGACTGCCCGTTCGACTGGTGCGCCAGGCCGAACTGCATGTAGCGCCACTGCCAGCCGAGCGGCAGCTCGCGCCAGTCTTTCGGCGTGGGCACGAGGTAGATCAGCTCGGGCTCGAAGTCGGTGTTGCGAAACGGCTTCGAGTCCTTGCCGTTCCAGACCTGCCACATCACCTGCTGCGAGAACGCGACCCACAGGTCGGCCTCGGGCAGCAGCACGTCCTGCGCGAGCTTGGTTCGCAGTGACAGCTGGAACTTGGCTTCTTCGCGCCGGTAGTCGGGTTGCGTGACGGTGGCCTGGGTCGGAGACCGCGGCGTGCGGTTGATGCGGCTGGTGAAGTGGATCGGCAGCACGTAGTTCGGGCGAAAGCCGACGAAGTTGAAGATGCCACGTTTGTCGGCCGGCTCCAGCTCCCAGAATTTCGACATCAGCGTGGTCTGCGCCCTCGGCTCGGTGCTGTCGGGCAGCGTGGCGCCGGTCGGTGCGAGCAGCGAGGTCGAGGGCGGGGTGGCTGCAGCGGGCGGCAGCGCTTCCTGTGCCGGTGGCACGCTGGGTGCCGCAGCGCGGCCTGCGAGCTTGTCGTAGCAGGCCAGGCGGTCGGTCGACGCGCCGATCGTGGCGCAGCTTTCCAGCGTCGGTGCATCGGGGCTCTGCGCGACGGCGGATGCCGAAAGGAACGAAGCCAGCAGCGCCGCGGTAAAAGTACGGGGCAGGGCGGGGGTGGGCGAAGGAGAAGGAGAAGGCATCGGGCGGGTCGGTGGCGAAGTCCGCGCGCAGTTTAGAGGCAGCCCAGACCGCTCTCCGTGCTGCGGGGCATTCACGGCGCCACGGTGATGCCCCCTGCGGTGGATGCAGCCCGCAAGACGGCACGCCACCTCAGCGTGGGCCTTTCGCCGGCCAGGCCGGCTGAGCGCGGTCGGGCCCAGGCGGGAACTGCGGTGCTTTCACACCGTAGCGCTCGATCTGCGCCTGCGCCGTAGCCAGCGCCACTTCGAGTTGCCGGTCGTTGCCGGTCGCTGCGTCTTGCGGCGCGTTGTCGATCTCGATCGTCGGGTCGGTGCCGTAATTCTCCACACCCCAGCCGACATCGCTGAACCAGAACGCGAACTCCGGCTGCGTGGTCTCGGTGCCGTCGATCAGCTTGTGGCGCGGCCAGATGCCGACCACGCCACCCCAGGTGCGCGTGCCCACCAGCGGGCCGATGCCCATCAGTTTGAAGTTGTGCGAGAAGATGTCGCCGTCGGAGCCGGCGTGTTCGTTGGTGAGTGCCACCACCGGGCCAGCCGCGGCTTCGTCGGGGTAGGAGGTGGGCTGGCCCCAGCGCTGTGTGGCCCAGGCGATGCGCTTGCGCGCCACCTTCTCCAGCAACAGTTGCGACACATGGCCGCCACGGTTGTAGCGCACGTCGACGATCAGCGCGTCGCGGTCGCACTCGGTCGCGAAGTAGCGGTGGAACTCGGCGAAGCCGGCCGCCACCATGTCGGGCAGGTGGAAGTAGCCGACGCGGCCGTTCGATTGTTCATGCACCCAGGCGCGGTTGCGCTCGACCCACTCGCGGTAACGCGCCGGCACTTCGTCGGCCAGCGTCGTCACGAGCACGTTGCGGCTGCTGGCCGAGCTGCCCTCGCCCGAGGCCAGCGTGAGCTCGACCTTGGCGCCAGCCTGATGCACCAGCAGCGCTTGCGGCGGGCGCTCGCGCGAAACCCGCTGGCCGTTGACGGCGACGATGCGCTCGCCGGGTTTTGCCTCCACGCCGACCGCGTTGAGCGGCGAGTCGGCGCCGCTGTCCCAGGCGTCGCCGCTGACGATGCGGGTCAGCTCGTAGCTCGCGTCGGCCTCGACAAAACGGGTCTCGGCCGCGAGGCCGCCAAGTGCCACCTGCGGCGGGCGGCGGTGGTCGCCACCCATCTCGTAGGCGTGCGAGGTGCCGAGTTCGCCCTGCATCTCCCAGATCACGTCGGACACGTCGGCGCGGGTCGCTGCGCGTTCGATCAGCGGTGCGTAGCGTGTGTACACCTCGGCCCAGTCGATGCCCGACATGTTCGCGGCCCAGAACTGGTGGCGCTGCAGACGCCAGACCTCGCGCAGCATCTGGCGCCATTCGCGCCGCGGCTCGACCGACAGGCGAATGCGCTCCAGGTCGAGCCAGCCGCTCTTGCGCGACGGCCCGCCGTTGCCCGGCTCCTTGTCGGCCTCGGGCTTGCGGTTGACGCTGATCGCGCGCAGGCGCTTGCCTTCGCGCAACACGAGCGTGCTGTGGTCGGCGGCGATCTCGAAGTTGTCGGCCTTCTCGGCCAGCGGCTCGGTGCGCTGCGTGGCGAAGTCGAACACTTCGAGGCGTGCCGACGTGTCTTTGTGGCCGCCGCGGCCGTGCGCGCCGACGATGCCGAGCACGCTCCACACCAGCTTGCCTCCGACCGCGCCCACGAGCTTGCCGAACCGGTTTTCACTGACCGGGAAGGGCGCCACACGCTGGGCGATGCCGGCCAGATCGACCCGCATCGGCGCCGCCGCGTCGGCTTCGGCCTTGGCGCTTTCCGCGCCCGGCTTTTCCGGGGCGAGCCCTTTGGGCACCGGCTCGAACGGCGGGCTGCCGCCGGCCTGCAGTGCGATGAGGTAGGGCCGCGCGGCACGCGGGAAGCTCAGTTCGAACTGCACGCTGTCGTAGACCGGATCGAAGGTGCGCAGCGAGAGGAAATAGAGGTACTTGCCCGCCGGATCGAAGGCCGGGCTGTAGTCGCGGAACTCGGCTTGGGTGACGAGCGTGCTGCTGCGCGCCGCCACGCTGAACAGCTTGATCGCCGTGTGGCGCATGCTGGTCTGGAAGCTGTAGGCGAGCCAGGCCGCGTCGGGCGACCAGGCCAGGTCGTCGCTGCGGCCGTTGTCGCTGCGGTCCACCTCGATCAGCGTGCCGCTGGCCACGTCGCCGATCAAGACTTCGTTGCGGTGGTTGGCGATCGCGACCAGCGTGCCCTTGGGGGCCGCGCGCAAGGCGCTGACGTGGCCCACGTCCCACGGCAACGCGCGTGCCACGCCGCCTTCGAACAGGGTGAGCTGCTCTTCGCCCGACGCATCGCTGACCGCGACGAGGGTGCTGCCATCGGCCAGCCACTGGCCATGCCGCAGGCGCGCGGCCGGGTCGCCGGCACCACCGGTGTCGGCCACGTGCTGGCGCACCGCGCCTTCCCACAGCGCCATCGTGAACAGCTGGCCGCGTGCATCGAGCACCACGCTGTGGCCCGCCGGGTGCACGTGCACGCTGCCCAGATGATCGGCGGCCGACACGAACTTGCGTGCGGCCTGGGTGCGGTGGGCCGGCGTGTCGATGTCGATCTGGCGCGTGCTGCCGGCCGCGGGGTCGAACAGCCACAAGGCCGCGCCGCACTGGTAGACGATGCGCTGGCCGTCGCTCTGCGCGTGGCGTGCGTAGAAGTCTTCGTGGTCGGTGTGGCGCTGCTGATCCGTTCCGTCGGGCCGGCAGGAGTAGAGGTTGCTCACGCCTTCGCTGTCCGACAGAAAGTAGATGCGCGCGCCGATCCACATCGGGCTGGTGATGTTGCCTTCGAGTTCTTTCATGCGGCGGAATGTGCCCGTGCCCTCGGCGTCGACCCACAGGTGGCCGGCGGTGCCGCCGCGGTAACGTTTCCAGCGCGCCGGGTCGGCGGTGTTGCGGCCGATGACACGCTGGTCGTTGCCCGGCCCGAACGCGAGGTGGTTCACCTGGCCCAGCGGCAGCATCTGCGGCGCGCCGCCTTCGGGGGCGATCGTGTAGGCGCGCAGGTTGCGTAAGAACGGCTGGCCGTGCGTGCTGACGAACAGGATCTGGCCTTGCGGCGTCCAGCCGCGCACCAGCGTGTCGGGGCCGAGCCAGGTCAGGCGCTCGGCCGCGCCGCCAACGGCGGGCATCACATAGACCTCGGGGTGCTGCTCGTCGCGGCCGATGAAGGCGAGCCACTTTCCGTCGGGCGACAGGCTCGGCGTGGTCGGCTCCGAGAGGCCGGCCGTGAGGCGCCGGGCGACGCCGCCGCCGGCGCTCACGTGCCACAGGTCGTCGTCGCAGACGAAGGCGACGCTGTCGCCCTGAACGGTTGGGAAACGCAGGTACGCGGGTGTGCTCATGGGTCGGCTCGTGGCTTGGGTGGCAACGTGATTCGGGTCTCGCGGGTGGCGAGTTTTGAAGTATGCGGTGCTTTGATTCTTGCCGACAGCGGCGGCGCGGCGCCGAACGTGGGGTGGGCGGCACCCGGCGGGCACCGATGATCGGCTCCGGTACCTACGCCCGCAGTTCGGGCACCAAGCCACGCGGCTGCCCGAACGACCAGGGTTGCCGCAGCCGCCCGGACGGAACTCCCGCTCGACCTCGGTGACGACCTGCCCGGCCAGCGCGGCTGGCCTCGGCGCCAACCCGTGGCGCTAAGGTCCGGGCCCAGCCTCTCAGCCGCGCTTGCGGAACACCACGAGGTGCTGCCAGGGCAAGCTGCCTACGGTGCGCTGCCAGAGCAAGCCGTGCACGGCGGCTTCGCGCTTGATCTGCGCTTCGCTCATCTTGTGCAAGGCCTTGATCGGCACCAAGGGATCCTCGGCGCGGTACTCGACGAACACGAGCTGACCACCCGGCTTGAGGGCGTGGATGATGCTGGCCATGACCTCGTACGGAAACGCGAGCTCGTGATAGACGTCGACCATGATGGCCAGGTCGATCGACGAAACCGGCAGCCTCACGTCGACCTCGGTGCCCAACGATGGCTCGATCTGCGTCAGGCCGGTCTGGCGCACCATCGATCGCAGCAGGCTCACCATCTCGGGCTGCACATCCACCGCCAGAACCCTGCCACCGGGCACGACGGCCGCAGCCATGCGCCGCGCCAGGTAGCCGGTGCCGGCGCCGATGTCGGCCACCACCATGCCGGGCTTGAGCTGAAGTGCTGTCACGAGCAGATCGGTGCGCTCTTCGCGTTCGCGCTCTTCGCGCTCGAGCCACGCCGCGCCCTGCCAGCCCATGACGGCGGCAATGTCGCGCCCCATGTAGCGTTTGCCGATGCCGTCGGCGCCTGCAGGCACGCGGGTGTAGCCCTCGTTGGGTTGGCGTGCATCGGCGTGCGTCAGTGTCGCGACGCACAGCAGCAAAACACCCAGTACCGCGACAGTCAGGCTCCGCGCAATTCGATTCATGCTCAATGCTCCACGTCAAAAAAAGCCGGCACCACTCGCTCCCACTGGCCGCATCAGCGCAATGCCAACCAGATCTCGTTGCGCCGCATGAACCACGGCGTAAAGGGCGCGTTGTAGCGGGCCAGCACGGGTTCGCCCTGGGTGGCCACGCCGGCCGCTTCCAGGGACAGCTTCAACTCCGCCAGGTGCTCGAGGTAGTTGGCCTGCGACCAGGTGCCCGAGTAGCGGATGACTGCCCACGCGCCCGCCGGCACCACCCGCAGTTGCACACGCGGGTCGATCGGCTCGGGCGCGGTGGCCAGCGTCACCCCCTTGGGCAAGACGAACTGCACACGCATGCCGCCTGTCACGGCGGCCTGGGTCACGGGTGCGGTCATGTCCATGCGCACGGGCGCGGCGCGCTGCGTCACCGGCGCCGTCATCGCGAATTTCTTCTCACCCTTGTTCTTGCCGAAGATGTAGCCCGCCAGGATCGGGAAGGCCTGGTTGCCGGCGTCTTCGGCCGAGCTGTCGAGCACCACCTCGGCCACGACGCAGGGCGCGTACTGGCGTAACTCCACCCGGTCGAACTTCCTGGTGACGTCGCAGTCGGGTTCTTCGATCGCGTGGCTGAACATCGGCATGGCGGCGAGTGCGAGAAGCAGCAGTAGGCGGCGCATGGGGGTCTGCAGGTGAGAAGTCAGGCGGTGGTTTGGGAGTCGTCGTGCAGAGTCGATGTCCGGCATTTCAAACACAGCTTAGGGCCGACGGCGCGGCCCCTCGGACCGCGGGGGCTTCACACGCCGCGTGCGCGATGCCGCGGCTGCGTCTTCGCGCCGCTTTGATGAAGGCAGCATCAGGCCTTCGTGCAAGGCCACCCGCTCCAGCGCCAGTTCGAAGCGAGCGCGCGAAGCGGCCGCAACTTGTTTCAGGTAGGCGTGGATCTCGGCGTCGCCCGCGTTGCGCTGCTCGCACTCGGCGCTGTAGGCCTCGAAATGCGACAACTGCATTAGCAGCTCGGCCACGTGGCGCGGGCACTCGCAGGCGATCGTCGACGACAGGCCCGCGAAGTCGGCCAGGGCCGCGTCGTCCCAGCGGCGCTCGGGTTCTGGCCCGATGGCGGGTGCGGCGCTGCGTGGCGCCGGCCGTGGCGCCGCGGTCGCCGCTGACAGGGTGTGCAGCCACTGCGCCAACACCACGTCGGGCTGTGGTTCTCGCAGCAAGGCCGTGCCGGCCGTGGCCAAGACCTCGCAGACGGCGTCGGCAGCGAAGCCGTAAAACACCGCTTTGGGCACCCGCACCAAGGAAGGCGCAGCCAGGTCCAGGGCTTTCAACCAGCCCGCCTGCAATTGAGGCTGGTGCAGCAGCAAGGCGTCGACGTCCGAAGCCTGCAATGCGGCAGCCGCCTGCGCGACGTCGTCGAACGGCCCCGACAACATCACCGGCCGGCCCAGCCGACGCAAGATCGCAGGCCGCTGCAAACGGCTGCCGAGCGCAGCGCCGACGACCGCCAGTCGCCAGGGCCGAACCGGCAGCCCGGGGATGGCATCCGCTGGCTCGCCTGTCTGGGTGGCGGCCAGCGCCTGCGCGTGCTCGGAAGCCACGCCTTGCAGCTGCGACATGGCCAGCGGCGCCAGGCTGCCGATGGCGTGGCCGAGGTCGGTCAGCTGCTTCAGCAGGGCCAGCCGCCGCACGTCGTCGGCCGAGTAGAGGCGCTGGCCGCTCGGCGACGGCGCGGGCTGGGTCAAGCCGTAGCGACGTTCCCAGACACGCAGTGTCGACACCGGCATGCGCAGCATGCGCGCCACCGCGCCGCTGCGGTGAAACGCGGGGCTCTGTTCTGCGCGCGAGCGCTGGCGGGGTGGCTGCGGCAGCTTGCTGGTCTTCATGCGGCTCCTGGTTCGAAGCCTCGATGAAGCAGCTTTGACGCCGATTATGAACTGTTAATGAGCATAGAAATGGCAAATGAACTCAACATGAGTCGTAAAAGCGTAATATCTGGGTGATGTTGACTCGTGAATCAAAAGACAACGTCGGTATCGGTGCCGGCATCGTTGGTGCCGCTTGCCGCGTGCACGCAAGCGGCGGCTGCGAGTCGCTGCAGCGTCGGGGTCAGGCAGGCTTGAACACAGCCGCCAACTACCGCAGAGCGTGATGACCTTGCCCAGCGCCACGTTTCGCGGCAACAAGGCCGCACTGCCGAGCAAGCCTTGTGTGCGCTGCGGCCGGCCCATGAGCTGGCGCCGCAGCTGGGCGAAGAACTGGGCCGAAGTGAAGTACTGCTCCGAAGCCTGTCGTCGTGCCAAGGCAGCGCGTGGCTGAGTTGCGCGACCTGATCGTGGTGCTGGGCGACCAGCTCGACCTCGACGCTGCCGGCTTCGATGGTTTCGATGCTGGCGTCGACGCCGTGTGGATGGCCGAGGTGACCGCAGAGTCGACCCACGTGTGGTCGAGCAAGCCGCGCACCGCGCTGTTCCTGTCGGCGATGCGGCACTTCGCGCAGGCCCTGCACGCTGCGGCGCGCCCGCTGCACTACACGCGGCTCGACGCGGCCGACAACGCCGGCAGCCTGCCGGCCCAGCTGCAGGCCGACCTGCAGCGCTTGCGACCTGCTCGCCTGGTGATGACGGCGCCGGGCGACTGGCGCGTGCTGCAGGCCATCAAAGCGGTGGCCGAGGCCAACGGCCTGCCGCTGGACATTCGCGAAGACCGCCACTTCTTCTGCAGCGTCCGCGACTTCGCGGCCCATGCCCAGGGCCGCAAGTCTCTGCGCATGGAGTACTTCTACCGCGAGCAGCGCAAGCGCCACGGCGTGTTGATGCAGGGCGACGAGCCGATCGGCGGGCAATGGAACTTCGACGCCGACAACCGCGAGGCCTTCGGCGCCGCCGGCCCGGGCGAGGTGCCGCCACGCACGTTATTCGCTCCCGATGCCCTCACGCGCGAAGTGATCGCGCTCGTCGACACCCGCTTCGCTGCGCACCCCGGGCGGCTCGACAGCTTCGCCTGGCCGGTGACGCGCGCGCAGGCGCTGCAGTCGCTGCATGTTTTCATCCAGGAGCGTCTGCCGCTCTTCGGCCGCTACCAGGACGCGATGTGGCCGGGCGACGCATGGCTGTACCACTCGCATCTTTCGGCCGCGCTCAACCTGAAGCTGCTGAAT
>JAYVTD010000330.1:0-2611 GCA_043774765.1 Rhizobacter sp.
CGTACCCTCGGCCTGCGCGGCGGCCATGTAGGCCTGCAAGCCCGCAGAACTGGCGTCTCCGATGCCGGTGTACGGGTAGGCGTCCTGCACGAACAGCACGGTCATGTTCGCGCCGGCCATCTTGGCCAGGGACACGGCGCGCACAGCGGCGGCGATCGAAAGGTCCGAGCCATCGGTCGGGACCAGAAGCTTCTTGAACATGGTGAACTCCAGATATGTTGTGGGGCGTTGGAAGAACGGGAACTTGTGGGTGGGAGCGTGTCGTCGTGACGGCTGTAAAGGGTCAGCGCACGATCAGGATGGGCGTCGTGCAAATGGCCATCACCTTGGTGGCCACCGAACCCATCACCAGATTGCCGAGCGCGCCGTGGCCGTGGGAGCCCATCACCAGCAGATCGAACTTGCCCTTTTGTGCAAGTGCGCTGATGACGTCTGCGGCGGGGCCGGACTCGCCGACAAACGTCACATCCATGTCGTGGCGCTTGAAGAACGTGCGGATGGGCTTGAAGACCTTCTCGAACTCGCTTTCTGAGTAGGATTTGAGGGTCTCCCGGTCGAAGTACGTCTTGGCCCGCGGCGGGATGTTCGGCGTGCTGTAGACGACCGTGTACTGATGCGCCGGCCCCAGCCATTCGTCATGGGCTGCGAGGTAGGCGAGCATGCGTTTGGTGTAGGTGCTGCCATCGGCGGCGACAAGAATCTTCATGAGCAGTTCTCCATCTTGGTTGGTTTCATTCCAGTTTCGCAGGTGACGCGCGGAGGTCTTTGATGGTGGTCAAGCGGAACGGCTTGTCCGGCGGTCAAACGATCAAACCCCGCGGATCGCGCCGACCTTCGAGGGCGTCGATCTCGGGCTTGTCCAGCAACTGCGCCAGGTTGACCGCCAGACTCCTGGCGCAGCCACGCACCACATGCGCCCAGGACAGGCGGTTGACGAACAACATGCCCGCGGTATCGAGGGTGCCGCCGTGATTGGTGTAGCCGAGGAAGACGGTGCGCCGCCCGGTGTCGAGCGGCCGCAACACGCCGGCCATGACTTCCGGTCGCGCATGGCAGGCAAAGACCCGGTGCAGAACTCCTTCGGGGTAGAGGCGCTCACGCAAGGCCTCCGAGGCCTGGAATGCGGCTTCGCGCCGGCCGCGCGGATCGCGAAACCGCCCCGGCTCGAGCATGCAGTTCACCAGCGCGCCGAAACCGCGCTCCTGCAGCCGTTCGGCGGCGCGCAGCACTTCACCGAGTTGATAGGCGCCGATGGCGGTCAGGATCACCGCGGGTTGCCGCTCTGTGGCGTCGAGCCAGTCCAGCCGCAGGGCGCCCTGGGCGACAAGCCGGCCGGCCTGGGCCTCGTCGAACAGCACCGGCAGCGTCTCTGACTTGGGCACCACCAGCGTGAAGATGCGGCCGCGCGTGCGGTAGCAGGCATCGATGCAGGCCAGCGCGCTGTTGTGGTCGGCCGGGAAGAGCACGCGCGAGACATCTGAGGGCTCGCCCAGCATCGACTCGCACATCGCCGGGTCCTGGTGCGAGGGTTCGTTCTTGCCGTTCTCAAACGTGTGCGACGTCACCACCAGCGGCACCGAGATCCAGCCCGGCTCGCGCTCGCGCGCCTGCAGGTGGTCGGTCCAGATGATCTCCTGGCGCAGGGCGCCCAGCATCTTGGGCGCGAAGGCTTCGTAGGTCACGGTGAGGTTGATGCCCGCCTTGTTGCCCAGGCAGGCGCAGACGACGGCCTCCTCGTTGAGCGCGGTGATGACCCTGCCGTCGATCGCTTCGGCCACGCCAGCTTCGACCTCGGTGACGCGGTGCTTCAGGTGGTCGAGGGTGGCGTTCATGCGGTTGGAGCGCATTTCGTCCGGGTTGCCGACGCGCGGACGCAGCCCCGGATTGGCCTTCACGTAGGCGAGGAAGGCCTGGTCGATGCCGTCCATCGGTGATCTGAAGCTGCGGTAGGCCGGGTCGCGGCGGTTCTCTGGTACCGGCAGGTACTGCAGTTCGGGATGCCGCTCGATGCGCGCATCGCGGTGGGCCAGCGGGTGATCGCGCTCACGGCTGCGTCCGGAACCGGCGTGGTTCTGCAACGCAAGGCACGCCGCCTCTCGTTCCGCTGCCGGGACGAAGAGGAGCTTGGCCGCGGCGTTGAAGTGGCGCCGTGCGATCGGGTCGCGACTCGGGTTCGTGCCCAGCGGCAGGCCGTGCGCATCATTGGTGCCAGCGCCATAGAAGCCTGCGCCCTTGGCGGCGATGGCAATGCCGTAGGGCAGGCGCACGGGATACTTGTCGGCACCGGCCTGCAAGCGCTCGGCGCGTTCCTCCAGCAGGCGCTCGCCCTCGAGGACCATGCAGCAGAACGCGGCCGGATCCGTGCCATCGAAGGCGAAGGGCTCGAACGCGTACTCGCTCAGGTGTCGCTTGAACCAGGGCAGGCCCTGGCCTTGCGACAAGGTCGACCGCTGATCGATGCGGCGTCCGTTGAAGATCATGATCGGCAAGACCAGCCCGCTGTCGCTGGCGCGCCACCAGCGTGGTGCCCAGTCCGAGCCGCGCTGCTCCTCGAACGCGCCGTCGGAAAGGAAGGCCACCAGCCGCTCGCCGGGCAGCGGCATGTGCACGT
>JAYVTD010000331.1:0-3820 GCA_043774765.1 Rhizobacter sp.
CTTCTTCAGTTCGTGGATGAAAGCGTGCATGTCGCGCGGGTTCGTCACCAGCACCGCATGCGCGCCGATCTTCATGAACACCAGGCTGCAGGTCAACGCATACACGCGGTACAGCGGCAGCGGGCAGACGAGCGTCTCCTGGCCGTCGATCAGGTCGTGCGCAATCCAGGCCGAGAGCTGCTGCAGGTTGACCACCATGTTGCCGTGCGTCAGCACCGCCCCCTTGGCCACGCCGGTCGTGCCGCCGGTGTACTGCAGAAAAGCGGTGTCGCCGTGGCCGAGCCTGGCGTCGTCGAACCCCTGCTCGCGCCCAGCGCGCAGTGCCGCATTGAACTCGATCGCGCCGGCGATGTGCCACTCGGGCACCATCTTCTTCACGTACTTCACGACCGCGTTGGTCAGCAGCTCCTTCATGATCGGCAGCATGTCGCCGACTTCGGTCGTGATGACACGCAACGACAGCTGCGGGTTCTTCTCCAGCACCTACTGCAGCGTGTGGGCCAAGTTCTCCAAGACCACAATCGCACTCGCGCCAGAATCTCTAAGCTGGTGCTCGAGTTCGGGCACGGTGTATTGCGGGTTGACGTTGACCACCACCATGCTGGCGCGCGGCACACCGAACAATGCCACCGGATACTGCAGCAGGTTGGGCATCATCAGCGCGACCCGGTCGCCACGTTTCAGGCCCAGCGGGCCCTGCACGAACGCCGCGAAGTCGCGGCTGGCGCGGTCGAGCTCGGCGTGGGTCAACGTGGCGCCCATGTTGCTGTAGGCGTTGAGATCGGCGAAACTAGTGCAGCTGCGGTGCAGCACGTCGCCCAGCGACTCGAACGCATCCACATCGACTTCGGCGGGCATGCTCGGCGGATAGTTTCTGAGCCACATGTGTTGCATGAACAAACTCCTTCTCGCCCGCGATCACGGGCCGAATTCGAGCACATTAGCGCTGACCAGAAGCGATGGTTTGCACTGGCTCAACGTGTGTGCACGCGCCGCTCATAGGATCGAGAGATGCCGCCCCCTTTCGACCCCTGGCTCGAATCCGCGATCGGCGCCGAAGTGGCGCTCGCCACGCACGCCGATGCCGATGCGCTGGCCTCGCGCCAGGCGCAGCGGCTGGCCGAACTGCTGCGCGTCGCGTCGCGTGATTCGGCGTGGCACCGGCGCCGGCTTGCAGGGGTCGACCCGACCCGCGTGCGCTTGCAAGACCTGCCCGTCTCGCACCGCGGCGACCTGATGCGCGAGTTCGATGCCTGGGTCACCGACCCGGCCCTGCGCATCGACGCGCTGCGCCGCTTCACCGCCAACCGCTCGCGCATCGCCGAGCCCTACCTCGGCCGCTACATGGTCTGGGAAAGTTCAGGCAGCAGCGGGGGCGAGCCCGGCGTGTACGTGCAGGACGCGCGTTCGATGGCCGTCCACGACGCGCTCGAAGCGCAACGGCGGCGTGTCATGCGGCCCCTGCAGCGGCTGTTCGACCCGTGGGGGCTGCTCCAACGCATGGCGTTCGTCGGTGCGGTCGCCGGCCACTTCGCGAGCAACGTCTCGGTCGAGCGGCTGCGCCGGCTCAACCCGGCGCTGGCGCGCACGATGCACAGCGTGTCGTTCCTGCAGCCGCTCGCGCAGCTCGTCGACGAGCTGCAAGCGCTGGCGCCGACGGTCATCGCAACCTACCCGAGTGCCGCGGTGCTGCTGGCCGAAGAGCAGGACGCGGGGCGATTGAACTTGCGCCTGCAGGAGGTCTGGACCGGCGGCGAGACGCTCACGCCGGCGATGCGCGCGTTCGTCGCGAAGGCTTTCGGCTGCCCGGTCGCCAACAGCTACGGCGCGTCGGAGTTCTTGTCGATCGCCTTCGAGTGCCGGCTCGGCAGCCTGCACCTCAGCAGCGACTGGGTGATCCTCGAATCGGTGGACGAACGTGGCATTCCCGTGCCCGGCGGTCAGGCTGGCACCACTTGCCTGCTGACCAACCTGGCGAACCACGTGCAGCCGCTGATCCGCTACGACCTGGGCGACCGGATCACCTTGCATGCGCAGCGTTGCAGCTGCGGCTCCGCCTTGCCGGTGATCGAGGTCGTGGGGCGCTGCGACGACACGCTCTGCCTGGCCGTGCCCGGGGCGCGCGCCGTGCGAGTGCTGCCGCTGGCGCTCAGCACGGTGCTCGAAGACGATGCCGGCCTGTTCGACTTTCAGCTCGTGCAGACCGGCCCTGCGGAGCTGCTGCTGCGCACCGGACTGTCCGGCACCGAAACGAGCCGGGTTCTGCGGCGCGCACGCATGGCCTTGACGGCCTTCCTGGCGAGCCACGGCGCGCCAGGCGTGCACATTCGCTGCCGCAGCGGCGAGCCTGGGCGCTGCGGGCGAAGCGGCAAGCTGCAACGGGTGATCGGGCTGCCGCCGTGAGCCGTTCACGCGGTTTGCGTTTCATTCGTGTCAGCCGCACGGTGGGCTCGGTATCATGGCGTCGGGATTCACGCTCGCACTTCACATGAACCGACCTGATCGCCGCCGATTCGTCACCACCCTCGGCGGCATGGTGCTGGCTGGCCGCGTGCCGCGCGCGCGCGCCGAATCGGCCTCGCCGCGCGTGCTGCGCTTCGACAACCTGCACACCGGCGAGAAGCTCGAGGCCGAGTATTTCGCGGCTGGCCGCTACCTTCCCGACGCGCTCGCGTCGGTGAACCAGCTGCTGCGCGACTTCCGCAGCGGCCAGGTCGCACCGATCGATGCCTCGTTGCTCGATTTGCTGCACACGCTGGCCGCGGCGACCGGCAGCCGGCGCGCATTCCAGGTGATCTCTGGCTACCGCTCGCCGGTGACCAACGAGAGCCTGCGGCGCCACAGCAGCGGCGTGGCCAGCGCCAGCCTGCACACGCTCGGCCAGGCCATCGACATCCGGCTCGCCGACGTGCCGCTGCCGGCCTTGCGCGACGCCGCTCGTTCGCTGCGGCTGGGCGGCGTGGGCTACTACGCGGCGTCGGATTTCGTGCACGTCGACACCGGTCGCGTGCGCACCTGGTAGTCAGCGCGCGCGGCGCGCGGCCAGTGCGCGCAGCAGTCGTGCGTCGTGGCCGTAGAGGTCGTCGGCGAAACGCACCGAACCTTCGGCACCCGTGACCATCGCGGTCATGTAGTACAGGATCACCGGCACGGGCTGCAGCAGATCGACGCGCCGAGACGCCGTGTCGTGCATCGCCGCTTCGATGCGTTCGCGGCTCCATTGCGGCTGGTCGCGCAGCACCCACATCGCCAGCGCGACCGGGTCTTCGACCCGCACGCAGCCGTGGCTGAAGTCGCGCCGGGCCCGGCCGAAGAGCTGCACCGCCGGCGTGCCGTGCAGGTACACGTTGGCATCGTTCGGAAAGATGAACTTGACGAGGCCGAGCGAGTTCTTCGGCCCCGGCCGCTGCCTCACGCGCAGCGTGCCCTGGGCCAGCGCCGCGAGCGATTCGGGGCTGGCCGCGACCGGGCGCGCGTCGTCGCCTTCGCCACGCACGATCTCCATCATGTTGCGCTCGAGATACTGTGGGTCGCGCCGGATCGCTGGCAGCACCTCGTTGTGCGTGATCGAACGCGGCACGTTCCAGTAGGGCCTGAAGATGACGTAGCGCATTTCTTCGACGAGCACCGGCGTCTGCGTGTTCAAGGCGCGCCCGACGATCACGCCGATTCCGAGCGGCTCTGCAGCAGGCGTGGCCGGGTCCCAGGCCCACAGGCGGAACATCGGGATGTTGATCGCGACGAACGGGCGCGTGCCCGGTTCGGGCAACCAGCGCAGGCGTTCGAGCGCGAGCTCGAGTTGTTGCACGCGGCGTGCCGG
>JAYVTD010000332.1:0-2527 GCA_043774765.1 Rhizobacter sp.
AGGCGCAGGCCTTCGTAGGTGTGCCACTCGGGGCCGTCGGTGGTGCGGCGCGACGCGACCTGGCCGGCTTCGGTGCAGCCGTAGATTTCCATCAGCGGCGCGGCCAGCGCTGATTCGGCGCGCGCCGCGAGCTGCGGCGAAAGCGGTGCGGTGGCGCAGACCGTCAGGTCGATCGGCGGCAGATCGATGCCGGAGTCGAGCAACGTCTTCAGGTGAAACGGCGTGGTCACGAGCATGCGCGGGCGCGGCGCGCGCGCCAGCGCGAGGGCGATGTCGGCCGGGTAGAACGGGCGCTCGACGTCGAACGCGGCGCCGCCGAGCAAGGCCACCAGCACCGTCGACTCGAAGCCGTACATGTGCTGCGGCGGCACGGTGGCGACGAGTGTCACGCCGGCCAGGTCGCTGCGCCCCATCTGTTCGGCCAGGCGCTGCACGCCGGCGCGGGTGTTGTTGACGAGCAGGCCCCAGCGTTTGGCGTGCGGCACAGGCGCGCCGGTCGATCCCGAGGTCAGCACCTGGGCCACGAGCAGGTCTGCGTCAACCTGCGGAACAGTGCCGCCGGCCTGGTTGGTACCCGGCGCGTGCGGGTGCCAGACCATCGGTAGTTTTACCGCCGGTGCCGCTTCGTCGGCCAGGCCGTAGGCCTTCGGGAACAAATCGTGCAGCCGCGCCACCATGTCGGGTGTGTGGTTCGGCGGCATCAGGTTGTCCTGCCCGCGCAGCATCGCCGCGCCCAGGCCCACGGCGAAGTGGTAACGGTCGGCGGTCACGTTGAGCATCGGGCCGCTGCTGGGCAACAAGGCGCAGAGCGCGTTCACGTCGGCGAGGTATCTGCGGCGGGTGATGGCTTCGCCGTCGCGCCAGGCGATCGGCAGGTCGAGGTCGTCCCCCCGGATCAAGGGCAGACTGCTCATTTCACGGGGCCGGTGGGGCGATGACGGGCGCGTCGTCACCCGTGCCTTTGCGGTAGGCGCGGATCGCGTCGCCGAGCGTGGTGCGCTCGAACTCGGGGTGCAGGCGGTAACGCAGCAGGTATTCGCCGGCGAACATGGCGCCCACCGCGACCGGCGTGCCCACGTTGGCGAACAGCGCCCAGCTGTCGAACGGCGCGAACAGGTACAGGCCGATCGAAACCGCGACGATCGCGACGAAGAAGATCACCCACGCAAAAGTGAGCTTGCGCGTGTAGAGCGCCTTGCCCGGCGTGAGGTGGCGCACCCGCGCGGCCAGCTGCGAGATCAGCGCCTGGCCGCCGGGGCGCAATGTGCTGGCGAACCAAGCGCCGAGAAACAGGTTCACGCCGACGTGCTGCGCCAGGTACAGCAGCTGGGCCGAGACATGGGCGCCGAACAACGCGGCGCCGCACAGCCCGACGAGCAACACCGTGGCCCCCACGCTGAGCCAGCGGTGTTTCGCGCCCCAGGCGCCGAGCACCACCACGACCAGCATCGGCGAGAGCAGCGCCACCGCGACCCAGGCCGACTCGGGCGCACTCGTCATCAGCCATTGCGAGCCCAAGATGTAGGCGGCGGCGATGAGCGCGATGACGACGTAGCGCATGCGCATGGGGAACAACTCAGCCGACGCCGGGCCGCCAAGGGCCACGAAGAGGCCCTTGCGTTGCCTTGGCGGCTGAGCGCCCCCTCGGGGGGCAGGAGCAACGCGACGTGGGGGCCGACATGTCAGCCGACGCGGTGGGTTGTGATGTGCTCGGTCAGGCTGGCCAGCGACGTGAAGATGCGGATGTTGTCTTCATCGTCTGAGCGCAACTGGAAGCCGTAGCGCTGCGAGACGACCAGCGCCACCTCGAGGATGTCGATCGAGTCGAGACCCAGG
Source organism: Rhizobacter sp. (assembly GCA_043774765.1). GTDB lineage: Bacteria > Pseudomonadota > Gammaproteobacteria > Burkholderiales > Burkholderiaceae_C > LMDS01. The sequence continues at coordinate 1,837 of JAYVTD010000332.1, forward strand.
CCTTCTCCGTACAGGGGCGCTTGCGGGTCGATGCTGTCGGCGGGGATGTCGAGGTTCAGGGCCTCGACCAAGAGGGCGGCGACTTCGCGTTGCGAATCGGTTTGGACAGAAGTCATTCGTGCGTGGAGTCCGTGTGGCGTCTGTCGTCGTGGCGTAGAAACTTCGGGCAACGCCGGGAAACTGAGGTCGTGTGGCTTGGGAAAGGTCAGCGAGCACGAGTTTACCAAAGCACACCCCGTGAAATGCCGCGGTGGCGCGCCGCCACAACGCTCTGGTGCCGGGAGTGTGAGAGTCTTTCGCCCATGCCCGCTCGTCACGCCCAAAGCCACCCGTTCGTCGTTGCAAATGCTCGCTATAGCCCGAGCTATGGCTGTGCTTTGCGCCTAGATCGGGCGCCTTTGGACGCATCGCTCGGGCGCGTCCGAAAAACTCTCACACTCTGAGCCCGCGGCTGTACGCGCAGGCGCGGCGTTAGCCTCGGGCTCGGCTCGGGCGCGTCTCGGGCGCGTCTTGAGCGCGTCTCGAGCGCGTCTCAAGCGCCGAACAGGTGCATCCGGCCGTACAGTTCGGTGGCGCGCCGGGTCGAGGCTTCCAGCTCTTCGAGCATCGGTGCCACGCCTTGCGCGCTGCCGCCGTCGGCAATGTCCATCGCCACCAGGCTGGCGTTGGCCAGGATCGCACCCAGCACATC
>JAYVTD010000333.1:0-4344 GCA_043774765.1 Rhizobacter sp.
TGCGAAAGCGCACGCGGATCTTCTCGCGGCCGGGGTAACTCTCGATGTGGATGTCGGACACACCGTCGGTGTGCGCCTCGATGATCATGTTGTTGAGCAAGCGCACCAGCGAATTGTCGGACTGCTCGATCGGCCTGTCATCGTCGGCGCTGCCGCGTTCCTTGCCTTCTTTTTCGAGCGACTCGACCAGCTTGTCGGTGTCGTTCAGGTCGAAGTTGATCGGGATCGAAGCGTCTTCGAACGGGCGCGGCTCGGGTGCGATGGCGCCGATCTTTTCGTAGGCACCGTACAGCACCGTCTCCAACGACTGGCCATGCGCCAGCACCGGCACCACCTTCATCTGCGCGCTGAACTCGATCTCTTCGGTGATGCTGCGGCGGCGCACCGGGTCGTCGAGCGCGATGATCAGGCGGCCGTCGCGCACCAGCAGCGGCACCACCGCCAGGCGCAGCGCCATGGCGTAGGGCAGGGCGCGCAGCGCATCGGCTTCGATCGGAAAGGTGTCGATGTCGACCAGGGGGTAGCCCATCTTGCGGGCCAGCGCCACCTGCAGGTCTTCGCGCGAGACCACGCGCATGCGCACCAGCAGTTCGCCGAGCGGCACGCTGCGGTCGTTCTTCTGCTGCGCCAGCGCTTCCTGCAATTGCGCGTCGGTGACGAGCCCGAGCGAGAGCAGCGCTTCGCCGATGCGCACCATCGGCATCTTGCTTTGGCGCTCGATCGCGTCGATGAGCTGCTCGGGCGAAACGATCTGCTGCGCGACCAGGATGTCGCCGAGCTTCTGGTGGCGCAGCCCGTGCTGCACGTCGACCGCCTCGGCGATCTGCTGCTCGGTGGCGCTGTGTTGCTCGACCAGCACCTCGCCGATGCGCGGGCCGACTTCGAAGCTGCTGAACGCGCTGCGCGGAATGAACTGGCGCGTGACGCTGCCGTCGTCCGCCAGGCCGGGCGGGAAAAGGAACAGGCCCGCGCTGCTCTCCACGTGGCCCATGGTCTCGCCGCTCAGCTCGCCACCCGCCGACAGCATGACGCGGAAGCCCGAGTGCGCGCGGTGCGCCAGCAGGCCGGCGTGCGGGTCGTCGGCCTTGGGTATCGACGGCAGTACCGGCGTCGTCAACACGATCGCGCGGAACTGCTCGAAGCGCAGCGGCAGCGTGGTGCGGGCCGGGGGCACCTGCACGTGGGCGACCTGCTCGTCGGGCACGAAGAAGGTCAGCCGGCCTTTGGTGCGTGTGTTGTTCAGGCCGACGATCTCGCAGGGCAGCGGGTCGGTCTGCGGTGTGGCGGCGGGGTAGCTCGCGTAGGGCGGCATCGGCCAGCAGAAGGCTTCGCGGCTGGCCTTTTCAGGCAGATCAACGCGGGGTTCGGGCACCGTGGCCGATGCCTCGGGCGCCAGGTTCCATTCGAGCGGGCTCAACATGTCTGCCATCGCAGAGTTCCTTCCGCGGGGCCGCGCGACCCGTCGGAAGACGCCCGTCAGCCAGCCCCGTTTTCACGCTGACATCGTGCCGGGGCAGGGGCTGCGGCGATGCGACGAAAAGCGGCGAAGCGACGGCGCAGTTCAAACCTTTAAGCCGCTCAGCGCTGCACGCCCATCACCGCATCGGGCAGCCAGGTCACGATGATCGGGAACACTGTGATCGCAGCGATGCACAGCACCAAGCACATGAAAAACGGGATGGCGGCGAGTGCGATCGTGTTGCTGTCCTTGCCGGTCATGTTCTGCAGCACGAACAGGTTGAAGCCAACCGGCGGCGTGACTTCGGCGATCTCGACCAGCAGCACGATGAAGATACCGAACCAGATCAGGTCGAAGCCGGCCTTCTGGATCATCGGCAGCACCACCGCGCTGGTCAGCACGATCATCGAGATGCCGTCGAGCGCGGTGCCGAGGATCAGGTAGACGACCGTCAGCGCCAGGATCAGCGCATACGGCGACAGGTGCATGCCGTCGACCCATTCGGCCAGCTCGCGTGGGATTCCGGTGAAGGCCATGGTCTTGGTCAGGAACGCGGCGCCGGCCAGAATGAACATGATCATGCAGCTGGTGCGTGTCGTGCCCATCAGGCCTTCCCAGAAATTGCTCCAGGTCAGCGACTTGCCCCACCACGCGATCGCAAGCGACCCGGCCACGCCGTAGGCCGCGCATTCGGTCGCGGTGGCATAACCAGCGATCAACACCCAGGTGATGAAAACGATCAGCAGTGCGCACGGAATCAGGCTGCCCGACTGCCGGAACTTCTGCGCCCAGCTGCTCGGCGGGTCGGCGGCCGGCACCTTCGACGGGTTGCGCACAGACCACCACATGATGTATCCCGAGAACAGCGCCATCAGGAAAAAGCCCGGCAGGAACCCGGCCAGGAAGATGCGGATGATCGACGCGTCGGCTGCCACCGCATACACCACCATCGTGATCGACGGCGGAATCAGGATGCCCAGCGTGCCGGCGGTGGCGAGCGCGCCGAGCGCGAGCTTCTCGTCGTAGCCACGGCGTTTGAGTTCGGGCAGCGCCACCTTCGAGATCGTGGCGCAGGTCGCGGCCGACGAACCCGAGACCGAACCGAAGATGCCGCAGCCGAGGATCGTGGTGTGCATCAGCCGGCCCGGTACGCGGTTCAGCCACGGACGCAGGCCTTCGAACATTTCTTCGGACAGCTTGGTGCGGAACAGGATTTCGCCCATCCAGATGAAGAGTGGCAAAGCCGCCAACTCCCACGACGCATTCGACTCCCAGAACGCCGAGAACAGGTTGTTGCCCGGCGTGGTCGTGGTGAAGAAGGCCTGGCCGACCCAGCCGCAGATCGCGAGCGTCATCGCGATCCAGACGCCGCCGGAGAGCAGCACCATCATGATCAGAAGCAGCAGGCCGCCGATGAGAAGAATGTCCATGGGCGTTCAGACCTCTGAGGAAAAGTCGCCCTTGGCGTGGCGTTCTTCGACCGCCGTCACGTAGGTCGGTCGGTGGCCGCGCAGCACGAGAACCAGCTCGTCGACGATCGCCACCAGGAGCAGGATCGAGCCGAGCGCGAAGCTCGACTGCGGTATCCAGATCGGGATCGGCAGCAAGCCCTGCGAGAGCTCGTTGAAGGCCCAACTCTCGTAGGTGAAGCGACAAGCCCACCAAGTCAGGTAGGCGACCGCAACCGTGCCGATCGACAGCGACGTCAATTCGAGCGCCCGCCTCGTGCCCGGCGAGACCTTCTCAAGCAGCAGGGTCACGCGCACGAAATCCCCGTGCTTGAAAGCATGCGCCATCGCGAAGAACGAGCCGGCCGCGCAGGACCAGGCGACGAGGTCGTTGACCGCGCCGGTGCGCACGCCGAACTCGCGCAGCACGCTCTGGCCGATCATCAATACGCCGACGAGCAGGATGAAACACGCCCCGATCGCACCGGCGGCGTAGTAGAGCTTGTCGAGCGCGCGGCGCATGTGGCGCTGCTTACTTCTTGCGGAAGTTCGCGAGCGCAGCACTGCCATCGGCGCCGGCCTTTTTTTCCCAGTCAGCGACCATGATGCCGCCGACCTGGCGCAAGTCGGTCATCAGCTTGGCCGGTGGTGCCATGATCTTCATGCCCTTCTCGGTCAGCGCCTTCTTGTACCAGTCGTTCTTTTCCTGGCTGACTTTCCAGCCGCGCGCTTCGGCGTCGGCTGCGGCCTTCACGACGGCGGCCTGGGTGGTGGCGTCGAGCGCGTTGAACGCGGTCTGGTTCACGATGATGCCGTTCTTCGGCAGCCAGGCCTGCGTGTCGTACCAGTACTTGATGCTCTCGTAGGTCTTGGAATCAAACCCGGTCGAGCCCGAACTCATGTAGCTGTTGACCACCCCCGTGGCCAGCGCCTGCGAGAGTTCTGCCGCCTGGATCGTCACCGGCTGCGCGCCGATCAGTTCGGCGATCTTCGCGGTGGCCGGGCTGTAGGCGCGCCACTTCAGGCCGCGCATGTCGGCGACGGAGGCGATCTCCTTGTTCACATAGATGCCCTGCGGCGGCCACGGCACCGCGTACAGCAGCTTCATGCCCTGCGCGCCGAGCAGTTTGTCGAGTGCGGGTTTCTGCGCGTCGGCGAGCTTCTTCGAATCGTCGTAGCTGGTGGCCAGGAAGGGCAGGCCGTCCATGCCGTAGATCGCGTTCTCGTTCTCGAAATTGACCAGCAGCACTTCGCCGATCTGGGCCTGCCCGCCTTGCACGGCACGCTTGATCTCGTTGGCCTTGAAGAGCGACGCATTGGCGTGCACCGTGATCTTCAGCTTGCCGGCCGTGGCCTTGTCGACCTCGGCCGCGAACTGCATCAGGTTTTCGGTGTGGAAGTTGGTGGCCGGGTAGGCGGCCGGCAGGTCCCACTTGG
>JAYVTD010000334.1:0-5371 GCA_043774765.1 Rhizobacter sp.
ATCGTGATCGTCATTGGAGAATTATGGCAATGGCACGGCGCTGGCGCGCCTTAACTTCACTGCGCGAAGTGAGCCTCCGCCGCAATGACTTGGCTGCCATTGTCTCATTGGGCACGTAAAATCGCGGGTTTCCACCCGGGCGACCCCGAGCGCGCCCCGGCCATGCCCCCACCGCCCGAGCCCGCCGCGTGACTTCCACCTCCAAGCACCTGACTCACTTTGAGGGCGGCAATGCGCTGTCCGGTTTTCGCGCGCAGGCGCTGCTGCCGCGTTTGCAGGCGGTCAGCCCGCGCATCACCGCCGTGGCGGCGCGCTTCGTGCACTGGGTGTGCAGCGATCTGCCACTGGCGCGCGGCGACACCGACAAGCTCGACGCGCTGCTGCGTTACGGTGACCCTTACGCCGGCGCCACCGACGGCACGCTGATCGTCGTTGCGCCGCGCCTGGGCACCGTGTCGCCGTGGGCCTCGAAGGCGAGCGACATCGCGCACAACTGCGGGTTGGCGCTGCGCCGCGTCGAGCGTGTCACCGAATACCGGCTGGCGCTGAAGAGCGGCCTGCTTGGCGGCAACAAGGCCTTGACGGCCGACGAACTTGCGGCGGCGGCGGTGCTGATGCACGACCGCATGACCGAAAGTGTGCTGCCCGGGCGCGAACACGCCGCCCACCTGTTCGACGAACAGCCCGGCAAGCCGATGGAACATGTCGATGTGCTGGGCCGTGGCCGCGACGCGCTCTTTCGGGCCAACACCAACTTCGGCCTGGCGCTCTCGCCCGACGAGATCGACTACCTGGTCGATGCGTTCACCAACTTGCGCCGCAACCCGACCGACGTCGAGCTGATGATGTTCGCGCAGGCCAACAGCGAACATTGCCGCCACAAGATCTTCAACGCGCAGTTCGTGATCGACGGCGTGGTGCAGGAACGTTCGATGTTCCAGATGATCCGGCACACCGAAGCCGTCTCGCCGCAGCACACGGTAATCGCCTACAGCGACAACGCCTCGGTGATGGAAGGCGGCACGATCGAACGCTGGCTGCCGCAGGGTTACACCAACGCGCCGGTCTACGCGGCGCGCACCGAGCACGTTCACGTTTTGATGAAGGTGGAAACGCACAACCACCCGACGGCGATCTCGCCATTCCCCGGCGCTTCCACTGGCGCCGGCGGCGAGATCCGCGACGAGGGCGCTACCGGCCGCGGCTCCAAACCGAAGGCCGGCATCACCGGCTTCAGCGTCTCGAACCTGCACCTGCCGGGCACGAACGAGCCTTGGGAACAGACCCCCTACGGCAAGCCCGAGCCCATCGCCAGCCCGCTGCAGATCATGATCGACGGACCGCTCGGCGGCGCGGCCTTCAACAACGAGTTCGGCCGGCCCAACCTCGGCGGTTATTTCCGCGTCTACGAGCAGACCGTCGGCGAAGGGCATGACGCGATTCGTCGCGGGTACCACAAGCCGATCATGATCGCCGGTGGTCTCGGCTCGATCGCCGCGTCGCAGACGAAGAAGATCCAGTTCCCGCCCGGCACTTTGCTGATCCAGCTCGGCGGCCCCGGCATGCGCATCGGCATGGGTGGCGGCGCCGCGAGTTCGATGGCCTCGGGCGCGAACGCGGCCGAACTCGACTTCGACTCGGTGCAGCGTGGCAACGCCGAGATCGAGCGCCGCGCGCAAGACGTCATCAACCATTGCTGGGCCCTCGGCGAGAGCAACCCGATCCTCGCGATCCACGACGTCGGCGCCGGCGGCATCTCGAACGCGTTCCCGGAGCTGGTCGATGGCGCCGGCATGGGCGCGCGTTTCGACCTGAGGAGCGTGCCGATCGAGGAGAGCGGTCTGGCACCGAAGGAAGTCTGGTGCAACGAAAGCCAGGAACGTTACGTGATGGCGGTGTCGCCCGAGGCCTTGCCGATCTTCCGCGCCATGTGCGAGCGTGAGCGCTGCCCGTTCGCGGTGGTCGGTGTCACCACGGCCGAGAAGGAACTCGTGCTCGAAGACGGCCCCGGCGGCGAGCGTTCGATCGCGATGCCGATGGAGGTGCTGCTCGGCAAGCCGCCGAAGATGCAGCGCGACGTGCAGCGCGTAGCGCGCGCTTTCAAGGAACTCGATCTGAACGACGTGGCGCTGGAGAAGGTCGCGTTCGATGTGCTGCGCCATCCGACCGTCGCGAGCAAACGTTTTCTCATCACGATCGGCGATCGCACGGTCGGTGGCCTGAACAGCCGCGACCAGATGGTCGGCCCGTGGCAGGTGCCGGTGGCCGATTGCGCCGTGACGCTGGCCGACTTCAGCGGCTTTCAAGGCGAAGCGATGAGCCTGGGTGAGCGCACCCCGCTGGCTGCGCTCGACGCGCCGGCCTCGGGCCGCATGGCGGTCGGTGAAGCCATCACCAACCTGCTGGCCGCCCCCTTCGAGCTGTCGCGCGTGAAGCTCAGCTGCAACTGGATGGCGGCCTGCGGCGAGCCAGGCGAAGACGCGGCGCTCTACGACACGGTGGCCGCCGTCGGCATGGAGCTGTGCCCGGCACTCGGCATCAGCGTGCCGGTCGGTAAAGACTCGCTGTCGATGCGCACGCGCTGGTCTGATGGAGCTGCAGCGAAGCAGGTCACGTCGCCCGTCAGCCTGATCGTCACCGCCTTTGCCACGCTCGCAGACGTGCGCGCCACGCTCACGCCGCAGCTGCAGCCGGGCGATACGACGCTGATCCTGATTGACCTCGGCAATGGCAAGAACCGCATGGCCGGCTCGATGCTGGCGCAGGTGTTGAACCAGTTCGGCAGCACGGTGCCCGACCTCGACGAACCGGCGCAGTTGAAGGCGCTGGTGAACGCGATCAACCGCCTGCGCGAGCAGGGCAAACTGCTTGCGTACCACGACCGCAGCGACGGCGGCCTGTGGGCTTCTGCCTGCGAAATGGCGTTCGCCGGCCACCTGGGCGTGAGCCTGAACGTCGACATGCTCGTCACCGAAGGCGACGGCATCAGCGACAGCCGCGCCGAATACGGCGACTCGAAGAACTGGGCCACGCAAGTCAGTGCGCGCCGCCAGGAGCTGACGCTGCGGGCGCTGTTCAGCGAAGAACTCGGCGCCGTGATCCAGGTGCACACGGCGGTTCGCGTTGAGGCGATGCAGACGCTGCGTGAGTTCGGGCTGAGCAAACACAGCCACTTCATCGGCAAGCCCAACGAACGTGGCACGGTCGAGGTCTGGCGCGATGCCAAGAGTGTGTTCAGCGCGCCGCTGCGCGAGCTGCAGCAGGCTTGGGACGACGTGAGCTGGCGCATCGCGCGGCTGCGCGACAACCCGGCCTGTGCCGATGCAGAGCACGAGGCGGTCGGCCGCACCGATGACGCGGGTCTGCATGTGCAGCTGAGCTTTGACGCGTCGATCGATGTGGCGGCGCCGTTCGTCCACAGCGCGCGGCCCAAGCTCGCGATCCTGCGCGAGCAGGGCGTCAACAGCCACCTCGAGATGAGCTACGCGATGGCCAAGGCCGGCTTCGACACCTTCGACGTGCACATGAGCGACCTGCAGACGGGCCGCGCGCGCCTCGACCAGTTCAAGGGCTTCATCGCCTGCGGCGGTTTCAGCTACGGCGACACGCTCGGGGCCGGCGAAGGCTGGGCCCGTTCGGTGATGTTCAACCCGGTGCTGGCCGAACAGTTCGCGGCTTTTTTCAACCGTGACGACACTTTCGCGCTCGGCGTCTGCAACGGCTGCCAGATGATGGCCGCGCTCTCTTCCATCATTCCCGGCGCGCAGGCCTGGCCGAAGTTCACACGCAACAAGAGCGAACAGTTCGAGGCGCGGCTGAGCCTGGTCGAAGTGCTCGACAGCCCGTCGATCTTCTTCAGCGGCATGGCCGGCAGCCGTCTGCCCGTGGCGGTGGCGCACGGCGAAGGTTTTGCCGACTTCTCGCAGCGCGGTGACGCCAAGGCCGTGAAGCGCGCGATGCGCTTCGTCGACCACACCGGTGCCGCGACCGAAGCCTACCCGTTCAACCCGAACGGCAGCCCCGACGGCCTGACGGCCGTGACCACACCCGACGGCCGCTTTACGGTGCTGATGCCACACGCCGAGCGTGTGTTCCGCAACCTGCAGATGAGCTGGACTTCGGGCGAGCGCAGTGCGGCCAGCCCGTGGATGCGCATGTTCGGCAACGCGCGGCGCTGGGTCGCATGACGAAGGAGCAACTCATGACCACGAAAGACACACCGAGCCCTTCTTGGCCGTGGACACCTGCCGACCCGGCCGAATGGATGCGAAGCTGGTCGGAGGCGATGCGCTCGGTGCCGCAATCGCTGACGCAGGCGATCAACCCGGGCTGGAATTTCGGGCCGAGCTTCACGCTCAACAGTGGCAATTCGAGCGCGCCGCAGACCGAGGTCGAAGTCGTGCAGCACCACAGTTACGGGCGCCAGCTCGGGCGCATCTCGGAAGCGCTGGAACTGCTGATCGAAGAGCGCGCCCGCACGTCACCCAAAGACAAACGCGTCGACGACTTCCTGAAGATGAAAGCGGAGATCGACGCGGTCAAGCTCGACGTGGCTGCGGCGCGTGTCGACGGCCTGCGCGCCGATCTGGCCGCGTTGAAGAAATATCGGCCCGCCGAGTACAGGAAGCTGGCCGACGCGCTGCGCAAGGCGCTCGACGCCTGACTACGTTGCGCCGGCCGCCTGCGCCATGCCACGCAGCACGGCCGCGGTCTGCGCATCGGCCGGAAAGAAGGTTTCCAGCGCCAGCTCCGACAGCGTCACTTCCATCGGGGTGCCGAACACCGTCATCGTGCTGATCAGCGAGAGCCGGCCCATCGGTGTGTCGAGGATCAGCGGCACGACGATCGCGTTGGCGGCGATCGGCGGGTGCGTTTCGGTTGGCACCGGCACCGGGTAAGCGGCCAGCTCGGCGAGCAGTGCGGCCAGAGTGGTATCGGCGCTGATCGTGACCTGGTGCTGCACCCGCTCCATCAGGTGCTCGCGCCACTGCGCGAGGTTGATGATGAACGGCGCCAGGCCCTGCGGGTGCAGGCTGACGCGCAGCACGTTGACCGGAGGCACCAGCAATGCCGGCGCGATGCCGAGCGAAAAGAACGGCACCGCCGCCGCGTTGTGCGAGACCATGTTCCAGTGCCGGTCGACCGCGAGCGCCGGGTAAGGCTCGTGTGCTTTCAGGAGCTGCTCGACCGCTTCGCGCGCGGCGCGCAGGGCCGGGTCGTCGAGGCCGCGTTCGGCATACATCGGCGCGAAGCCGGCAGCGGTGAGCAGCACGTTGCGTTCGCGCAGCGGCACCTCGAGCCGGTTGGCCAGGCGCAGCACCATCTCGCGGCTCGGCATCGCACGGCCGGTCTCGACGAAGCTCAGGTGGCG
>JAYVTD010000335.1:0-3640 GCA_043774765.1 Rhizobacter sp.
AACGCCGGCGCGGCCCCGGCTGGCGCAACGCTGCGCCCGGCGTCCTCGATGAAGTCGTCGGACAGGTGCGCTTCGCTGATCCGCGTTTCGGCGCCTGCCATGACCACGGCCGTGCGCAGCACGTTGGCGAGCTGGCGGATGTTGCCCGGCCAGGCGCAGCGCCGGAACATCCCCATCACCGCCGGGCTGATCTCGGGCGCGCCGTTCGGGCTTTCGAGCTGCAGGATGCGCTGCACCAGCGCCGCCAGGTCGGTGCGCTCACGCAGCGGCGGCAAGCGCAGCGTCAAGCCGTTCAGACAGTGGTAGAGGTCTTCGCGGAACTGCTGCCGCTGGATCAGCTCGCGCAGGTTGCGCTGGGTGGCGACGATCAGCGCGATGTCGATCGGGATCGAGCGCTGGCTGCCCAGCGGCGTGACGCTGCGATCCTGCAGCACCCGCAGAAGGCGGGCCTGCAGTGCCAGCGGCATGATGCCGATTTCGTCGAGGAACAGTGTGCCCCCGTTGGCCTGCACGATGCGGCCCTGCGAGCCCTTGCGGCGCGCGCCGGTGAAGGCCCCGTCTGCGTAACCGAAGAGTTCGGCCTCGATCTGCGACTCGGCGATCGAGGCGCAGTTGACCGTCACGAAGGCCTGCTTGGCGCGGCTGGAATCCTGGTGCACGGCACGCGCCATCAATTCCTTGCCGGTGCCGGTTTCGCCGAGGAGCAGCAGCGCAACGTCGCGGTCGAGAATGCGCCGCACTTTCTGCACCACGGCCTCGATCTGCGGGTCGCCGGTCTGCAGGAACTTCAGCCCGGCCTGCACTTCGGGTGCGGCGGTCGCAGGCTCAGCCGGGCGCGCCGGGGCGGGGGTGGTCGAGCCGCCCGCTGCCGCGCCGGTTTCGAGGCCGGAGCCCGCCGGCACCGGGCGCGCCGACCAGTGGGCGCGTGCATGCACGTGAAAGCGCGCGCCGCTGGGCACGCTCAGCTGCATCGGCACCTGCAGCGGCGAACGGAAGTGGTCGGAGAGCGCTGCCACCGTAGTGCCGAACAGGCTGGTCAGCGTGTGCGCGCGCAGCGACACGGTGCTCAGGTTCAGCTGGTCGAGCGCGCTGCGGTTGGCGCCGAGGATCTTGCCACCTTCGCCGATCACGAAGATGCCCTCGAGCAGCGTGCCGATGAACTCGACGCGGCTGTGAAAGTGCAGGCGCATCCGATTGCTGTTGTCGTCGCAGAGCCAGTGGTTCTCGATCATGCGCGCCGACATGCGCACCAGGCCCATCGTGTGCTGGTGGAACGAGCGCTGGTCGCCGGACACGTCGAGCACGCCCAGCATGTCGCCGCGCGGGTCGAAGATCGGCGCGGCCGAGCAGGTGAGGAAGTGGTTGGCGTGCATGAAGTGCTCGCCGGCGTGCACGAGCGTGGGCATGGCCTCGAACAGCGCAGTGCCGATCGCGTTCGTGCCCTTCGAGTGCTCGGCCCAGTTGACGCCCGGCGCGAGTGCCACCTTGCCGGCGCGGCCGAGAAAGTCGTCGTCGCCGACCGAGTGCAGGATCGTGCCCTGTGCATCGGTCAGCACGATCATGCTTTCGGTGCCGGCGATCTGCTCGAACAGCAGTTCCATCACCGGCGCGGCGTGGGCGAACAGGCGCTGGTTGCGCTCGCGTGCGACGGTCAGGTCGCCGCGCATCATCGGCTCGTACTCGGGGCGCTCGATGCGTGTCAGGCCGAACGCGCTGCAGCGCTGGTGCGACTGCTCGATCAGGTCGGCGTGGCGCGGCTGCGACGGGATCGACAGCACCTCGTTGCGTGCTGCGCCCGGTGCGGGGTGGGTGGTGTTTCGGATGCTTTGGACCATGACGGACAAGCGCTCGCGCGCGCAGAGTACGAGTGTTTCAAGCGTTTCGGAACACCGTGCGAAACATTGCGGCAAACGGCCGGTGTCACGAAGCGGAACAACTCTGTCCTGAGCGCAGCATCGTGGCAAAAGCCCCCGGCTTTGTCCATCGGTAGCTGCCCGGCGCAACCGCGTCAGGCGAACTCGGTCAGCAGCATCGACGCGTGGTCGTCGCGGGGGGTCGCCTCGCCCGCGAGCGCCAGCATCGCGCTGGCGTCCAGCCCTGGGTGATCGGCGCAGGCGCGTTTGGCGATCTCGCGGGCCAGGGCCTGCAGTTGCACGGTGGACGCGCGAATGCGCTCGCGGAACTGCGCGTCGTCGAGGGTGTCTTTCAGGCTGCGGTTGAGCTCGGCGAACCAGGGCAGGGCGGCCTGATCGAGCATGACGGCCGGGTTGCGCTTTTCGCTGCGCAGCGACCACGCGCGCAGGAACTCCTGCACCGCCAGGTTGAGCTTCTGGCACTGCGCCAGCTCGTCTTTCAGGTTCGACAACGCGCCGAGATCGGTGAGCCGGTTCTGGAAGAAGAACTGAGACAGCACGCCCCAGTAGAAGGCGTAGTCCCAGATCACCTTGACCGGCAGCACCTCGGGGTCGCCAAAGAGCGGGTACTGGTCGGTGTAGAGCGCCAGCGTGCTGTCGTAGAACGAGTGGAACAGCTGGTCGTAGACGTGCGCGTGCGCGCCCAGCCTCTGGCCGGCGCGGTCGAGCGCGATCAGCTCGGTGATGTAGGTGTTGCCGATCGCGATGAAGTCGCTGCCGGGGGAATAGAACGGGTCGAGGAACAGGCCGGCTTCGCCTGTCAGGGCCCAGCGCTGGGCCGAGAACACCTGTTTGCAGCCGTAGGAAAAGCGCTTGAAGAAGGCGAAGTCCTGCAGCAGCTCGCGCTTGCCGTCGAGCTCGTCGAACAGGCGCGGCTGGTACTTCTCGAACCAGGTCATCGCCTTGTCGAACGTGTCCATCGTGTCGAGCGGGTGGATGCGCGGGTCGGCCACGATGCCGACCGAATGCGAGCCCGAAGCGAGCGGGATCAGCCAGACCCAGTAACCCGCGCCGACCAGGTGGTTGGTCGACAGCCAGCGTGCCTGCGGCTCGCAGCGCTCGCGCCATTCGGTGTTGCCGGTCCAGTCGTCGATCGTGATGCGATCTTTGATGCGGAACCAGATCGCGTGCGCCGCGTGCGCATTGGTCTCGGCCAGCCCGAGCTTGCGCTTGAGCAGGCCGGCGCGGCCACAGGCGTCGACGACCCAGCGCGCGGCCAGCATGTGCTGTTCGCCGCCGTATTCGCACACGACGCGGTGGTCGCCCTTGTCTTCGCTCAGCTCGATCTGGCGCACGATTGCGTTGTCGATGAACTTCACGCCCAGGCGTTGCGCCTCTTCGGCGAGGAAGTTCTCGAAGATGCCGCGATCGAGCTGGTAGCTCGGCACCGAAAGGACCCGGCTCGCGCCGATCTCGGTAACCTGGTCGATGTCGCGCCGGCCTTCGGAGAAGAAGAAGCGGAAGCCGAACTTGCGCAGCTGGTTGGCGTCGAGGTGGGCCTTCAGGCCGAGCACCTGGTCGAAATAGTGCGCGCCGATCTCGACCGACGATTCGCCCACCTTGTGCGCCGCGATCGGCACCGGGTGCGAGCGGCGTTCGAGCACCAGCACGTCGATCTCGGCGAAGCGCTTTTTCAGCTGCAGCGCGAGCGTCAGGCCGGCGAGGCCGCCGCCCATGATCAGCACGTCGTGGCGTTGGGAATCTGTTTCCATGGTGTCCAGTTTGGA
>JAYVTD010000336.1:0-2351 GCA_043774765.1 Rhizobacter sp.
CAGATCCGCCTGGACATGACCCGCGACGGCCTGCGCATCCAGATCATCGACGAACAGAACCGCGCCATGTTCGACAGCGGCAGCGCGGTCGTCAAACCCTACATGCGCGAGCTGCTGCGCGAGATCGGTGCGGTGCTCGCCGAAGTGCCGAACAAACTCACTCTCGAAGGCCACACCGACGCCTCGCCGTTCGGCGCCGGCGAGCGCGGCTACAGCAACTGGGAGTTGTCGAGCGACCGCGCCAATGCCTCGCGGCGCGAGCTCAACGCCGGCGGCCTGCCCGAAGACCGGGTGCTGCTGGTGCAGGGCCTGGCGTCGAGCGTGCTGTTCGACCCGGCGGCGCCCGACAGCCCGGTGAACCGGCGCATCAGCATCATCGTGATGAACCGCGAGGCCGAAGACCGGCTGCGACGCATCACACGCGACGACGACGAACCCAGCCCCAGCCCCGGATTTGACGAGAAGTTATCCTCAACTTCCGGCGCCCTGACCCGATAGAACCCTGTGATTGCAAGAGGACAACCATGAGCTACTCGCTCCACGGACTGCTTGGAGAACAACATGCATTCGATTCTTGCCGTTGACGCCTCAGCTTCCATGCGCCAAATGGTTTCATTCACTCTCAAGAACGCGGGCTACAGCGTGGTTGAAGCGGTCGACGGGCAAGACGCACTCGAGAAGGCGGGTTCGCATGAGTTCGACCTCGTGCTCACCGAGCTGAACATGCCGCGCCTCGATGGCATCGGCCTCACGAAGAAGCTGCGCGACAACCCGAAGTTCACGACCACGCCGATCCTGATTCTCACTACCGAGTTCGGTGACAAAATGAAACAGGCCGGTCGCACCGCGGGCGCCACCGGTTGGCTCGTCAAGCCTTTCGACCTGACCAAGCTGATCGAGGTGATAAACGAAGTCTTGCGCTGAGCGGCGCTTGCGGACCGCACGAACCGCAGAAGCAAGGCTGGAGTACCCACCATCAGTGACATCACTTCCGACGGGGCCATTGCCGGTGCCGCGGCGCACTCCCTGCTTCGCAGCCGAGCGCTGTGTGTCGGCCTGCTTCATCAACCCGAACAGGCGAACAAGCTGGTCGAGGGATTCAGCGAGACCCCTGACATCGCCATGATCGAGCCGATCAACGGGGCCCAGTCGAGCGGAGGCAGGCGCCGGTCCCGTGCGCCGACGACTTGCAGCGACAGTGATCAGCTCGACCAGCTTCTGACAACGAACGAGCGGCCTGCACCAGCATCGAACCGACCTGCGAGACTGCAGAAGCTGCCATGAAAGAAAGCTTCGTTCCAACGCCCCACGAGAGCAGGCGCGAGCGGCGCTACCGCGTCTACTGGCGCGCCCATCTGCACCTGCCTGCGGGCCGCACGATCAACGCGCGGCTGAGCGACATCTCGGGTGATGGCCTCGGCCTGCTGGCAGGTGAAGCGCTCGTGGTTGGCACCATCGTACCGATCACGATGGGTGTGCCCGATATCGACGGCGGCCCGCAACTCCTCGCAGTGCCGTGCAGCGTGTGGATCGTCAACGTGGTGCTCTCGGGAAGCGGCTACCGTCTGGGCGGGCTCTGGGTCGGCCCTTCGGCGAGCGTGCGTCAGGTGATCGACAACTGGATTCGCAAGCTGCGCTACACGAGCTCGGTGATCGGCTCTTCCTGAATTCCCCCAAGCGGGGCCGACGCGTGCTCATGCACGGCAGAACACGATGCCCAAGGGTCACCGAGTGACCAGCGGTCGTCCATCGGATCGAAGGTGCGGAACTCGATCAGCTTCTCGCGAGCGAGCAGGGCTCTTCACGCGTTGCGGTGGCATCGAAGCTGAACTCCGGTTCCGAGCACTGAAGATCGGGTGTGGCGGTAGACGGCACGGCGCTCATCGGGGTCTGTTCTTGGCTTGTCATCGGCAGGAAGGGTCGTGTCTTGCGCGCCGCGCCGACGCGAAAAAGCGGCCAGTGGTCCGCTTCAAGGGTGCAAGACCGGGTGCGGCCTACTTGGGCAGCAGCACCTTGTCGACCACGTGGATCACGCCGTTCGACTGGCTCACGTCGGCGATCGTCACGTTGGCGGTGCCGCCACTTTCGTCCATCACCATCACGGCGCTGCCGTTGCTGGTGGCGGTGAGCGTGCCGCCCAACACGGTTTTCAGCATCGCCTTGCCGTTGCCGGCCTTCACGGCGGCCATCAACGCGGCAGCGTCCATCTTGCCCGAGACCACGTGGTAGGTCAGAACCTTGGTCAGCATGGCCTTGCTCTCGGGCTTGAGCAAGGTGTCGACGGTGCCGGCAGGCAGCGCGGCGAACGCGGCGTTGGTGGGCGCGAACACGGTGAACGGGCCGGGGCCCTT
>JAYVTD010000337.1:0-5948 GCA_043774765.1 Rhizobacter sp.
GGTCCAGAGCTTGAGCATGTAGTTCAGGTCCCACTGCAGCTCGGGCGCGGTGCGGCCGATGCCGGCGGTGCGCGCGATCAGGCTCATGCCCTTCGGGTAATCGAGCTGGTCGAGGTTTTCTTTCAGCTCTTCGCGGTCTTCACCCTCGATGCGACGGCTCACGCCACCGCCGCGCGGGTTGTTCGGCATCAGCACGAGGTAACGGCCGGCGAGCGAGACGAAGGTCGTCAGCGCCGCGCCCTTGTTGCCACGTTCTTCCTTTTCGACCTGGACCAGTAGTTCCTGGCCGTTGGCGATCACGTCCTGGATGCGCGCTTCCCGAACGCTCGCGCCTTCGCGGAAGTAGTTCTTCGAGATTTCCTTGAACGGCAGGAAGCCGTGGCGGTCTTCGCCGTAGTCGACGAAACAGGCTTCGAGCGAGGGCTCGACGCGCGTCACGACGGCCTTGTAGATGTTGCCCTTGCGTTGTTCACGGCCTTCGATTTCGGTCTCGAAGTCCATCAGTTTCTGGCCATCGACGATGGCCAGGCGGCGCTCTTCAGGCTGAGTCGCGTTGATCAGCATGCGTTTCATGTGTGCACTCCTTCGCACCGCTCATCGAGAGCGGCGCATCCCCACAGTCACCGCCGGTCAATACCGGTCGGCGACGACTCGATGCACGAGAAACGCGAATGAACCGGAAGGGTGTCGCCCTGGACTGCGGGTGAACGGGGGCGGTCAGTGGACCGGCCGAACAGGCAGCGTTGGCGCGTGCGTGGCAGTGAAGTGGGCGGAGCGCTGCGGGCTGACTCGCCACAAGGGCAGGTAGCGCGCAGCAAGGGCGCCGCCTGGCAGACACCGGGCCGCAACCGGCAGGCTCACCGCACCGCAGGCTCTTGGCCGGGGCAATGAGCGCGCGGGGCGCAGTGGATCGGGTTCTGGGGTCGACATCCGCTTGGATTCACTGGACGCAGACAGAAGCGGCTGAATCGCGCCCGGGCTGTTGATGCCCGTTACCGGCGCTTTTCGGTCTTCTGTCTGGAAAACCTTTTGATTGGGTTCGTTCTTTGTTTGCTCTGCCGCTTCGGGCTGTCGGCCGCGCCGTCACTTGGGGACGGTGCCCGCCGCACGCTTCGAAGCGTTGCATCACCTTGTGGCCGCACCCCGAGGGTGTGGCCCCACGTTGTAGCCTTCAGTGCGGTTCAGCGACGCTAAACTCTGACAAATCAGTCACTTACAGCAGCTACGTGGTGCAACGCATTATAGGGGCCAAACCCAGCGCCCCATCCAGCAACGAAGTCCGGGTTCCCCCTGCTGTTGCGGGTGCCGTGGCCCCTGCCGTGCACCGGGTGCTGATCGACGAAGCCTCCGAGGGCCAACGCCTCGACAACTTCCTCGTCAAGCTGCTCAAGGGTGTGCCCAAGACCCACGTCTACCGCGTGATCCGCTCTGGCGAAGTGCGGGTGAACAAGGGCCGGGCCGGCGCCGACACCCGCCTGGCGATGGGCGACGAAGTGCGCATCCCACCGGTGCGGGTGGCCGACCGCAGCGAAGTGCCGGCCGCGCCGGCGCGCGAATTCCCGGTGGTTTTCGAAGACGACTTCCTGATCGCGATCGACAAACCGGCCGGCGTGGCGGTGCACGGCGGCAGCGGCGTCAGCTCGGGCGTGATCGAGCAGCTGCGCCAGGCGCGGCCGACCGCGAAGTTCCTCGAACTCGTGCACAGGCTCGACAAGGAAACCTCGGGCCTGCTGCTGATTGCGAAGAAACGCTCTGCGCTGGTGGCGTTGCAGGACCAGCTGCGCCAGCGCGAAACCGGCAAGACCTACGCGGCGCTCGTCATCGGCGCCTGGCCGGCCCGGCGCAAGGTCATCGACGTGGCGCTGCACAAGACGTTGACCGCAGGCGGCGAGCGACGCGTGCACGCGGTCGACGAAGACCACGAAGACGGGCGGCGCTCGATCACGCTGGTGAAGATTGCGCAGCAGTTCGTCGCGTTTACCTTGCTCGACGTGACCATCAAGACCGGCCGCACCCACCAGATTCGCGTGCACCTGACGCACGAAGGGCACGCGATCATTGGTGACGAGAAGTACGGCGATTTCGCCCTCAACAAGGCGCTGGCACGCGGCACCGCGGTGCCCGGCTGCCGCTTCGACCGCATGTTCCTGCACGCAAAGTACCTGCGTTTCACGCACCCCGGCAGCAACGAGGTGATCGAGCTCGCGGCACCATTGCCGGCAGAATGCGAATCATTGATCCACGCGCTGGCTCAGACCGCACATCCATGACCGCTTCACGCAACTTCGACCTGATCGTCTTCGATTGGGACGGCACGCTGTTCGACTCCACCGCGCTGATCTCGCGCTGCATCCAGTCGGCCTGCGCCGATCTCGGCACGACGGTTCCGACCGACCTTCAGGCGAGCTACGTCATCGGCATGGGCCTGAAAGAAGCGCTGCAACACGCCGCCCCCGAGCTTGCTGAGGAGCGCTACCGCGAACTCGCCGAGCGTTACCGCCACCACTATTTCGCGCGCCAGCACGAGCTGGTGTTCTTCGACGGCACGCCTTTGATGCTGCACACGCTGAAAGCGCGCAACCATTTGCTCGCCGTGGCGACCGGCAAATCGCGCCGCGGCCTGGACGACGCGCTGAACACCTCGGTGCTGAAGGGTTTGTTCGACGCCACCCGCACCGCCGATGAAACCGCCTCGAAGCCCGACCCGCTGATGCTGCACGAGCTGATGAACCAGCTCGGCATCGAACCGTCGCGCACGCTGATGATCGGCGACACCACGCACGACCTGCAGCTCGCCGCGAACGCCGGCACCGCGAGCATCGGCGTGAGCTACGGCGCGCACCACCACGACTCTTTCAGCGGCTTCGAAACGAAAATGGTCGCGCATTCCACCGCCGAGCTGAGCGCCTGGCTGCAGCGCAATGGATGAACGCACCGAGTCCGCGGTGGCGCTGTGCCCGTCGACCGAGCTGATCGAACGCGGCGACGCCCATGTCTTCGACGTGTTGCACTTTCGCGAGCCGGCGCGCGCCTTCGTGCTGCGCTTCGACGGCCGGCTCGTCGCTTACCTGAACCGTTGCCTGCACGTGCCGACCGAGATGGACTGGCAGCACGGCCAGTTTCTCGACGGCGACAAGGCGTACATCCTGTGCTCGACCCACGGCGCGGCCTACGAGCCGCTCACCGGCCGCTGCGCTGGCGGCCCTTGCGGGCGTGGCAAGCTGACGGCGATGGACGTGGAAGAGCGCGATGGGCAGGTGTATTGGTATCCTTCCCGAGACACGCGCCCCGCGTTCGCAGATTGATCCCATGAGCCAAAGCGACGACAACTTCTCCTTTCCGTCGGCCTCGACGCCCCCCGCGGCACCTGTTCGCCCAGCGTGGGACGGCGTGGCCGAACAGTTCGCCCGCGACTACCTGCACGACCGTCGCAGCGAGCGCCGCTGGCGCCTGTTCTTCCGCTGGGCCTGGTTGCTGCTGATGGTGGCGCTGGTGTTGTCGATCGCCGCGTCGCGTCGCGCCAGCACCGCGCCCTCCGGCCCGCACACCGCGTTGATCGAAGTGCACGGCGAGATCGCCGACGGCGCCGAAGCGAGCGCCGAAAACCTCATTCCCGGCATCAAGAGTGCGTTCGAAGACGCCGGTGCGCAGGCCGTGGTGCTGCGCATCAACTCGCCCGGTGGCAGCCCGGTGCAGGCCGGCATCCTCTACGACGAGATCCGCCGCCTGAAGGCCTTGCACAAGAAGAAGGTCTACGCCGTGGTCTCGGAAACCTGCGCGTCGGGGGCGTACTACATCGCCGTGGCGGCCGATGAGATCTATGCCGACAAGGCTTCGGTGGTTGGCTCGATCGGTGTGCTGATGGACAGTTTCGGTGCCACCGGCCTGATGGAAAAACTCGGCATCGAGCGGCGCCTGATCACAGCGGGTGAGAACAAGGGCATCGGTGATCCGTTTTCGCCGCTGCCGCCCAAGCAGCGAGCCTACATCCAGGCCACGATCGACCAGATTCACCAGCAGTTCATCGGCGTAGTGCGAGAAGGGCGCGGCAAACGCCTGAAAGAAACGCCCGAGATGTTCAGCGGCCTGTTCTGGAACGGCGAGCAGGCGCTGAAGCTGGGCCTGATCGACCACCTCGGCAGCCTCGACTACGTGGCGCGCGAAGTCATCAAGGCCGAAGAGGTGATCGACTACACGCCGAAGGAAAACGTGGCCGAGCGGCTGGCCAAACGTTTCGGTGCGTCGATCGGCGCGGGCGTGATCAAGGCGCTTCAGGGCGCCGCCACCACGATCCGTTGACGCGCACTCCGCGCGTGTTCACACGGGCGCAGCATTGCGCCCTTCCTGCCTGCGGGCCCCTTTCCCGAGAGAGTTTCCCTTGTTCAAGAATCTGATCGTGTACCGCATCGCGGCCGGCTGGTCGGTGAGTGCGGCACAGATGCTGGAGCGCCTGGAGCAAGCGCGCTTCGTCGAATGCGGTGCCACGCAGCCGGTCTCGGCCGGCTGGACTGAGCCGCGCGGCGTGGCCCATGCGCCGCTGGCCGAAGTGGTTGCCGGCCAGGTGCTGCTGAAGTTCGCCACCGAGTCGAAAGTGCTGCCCGGCGCCGTGGTGAAACGCCGCGTCGACGAGATGGCCGCGCACATCGAGAAGACCAGCGGCCGCAAGCCCGGCAAGAAGCAGAAGAAGGAGCTGAAGGACGAGGCGCTGCTCGCGCTGCTGCCGCAGGCCTTCACCAAACGATCGGCCATCAATGTGTGGCTCGATGCACAGCACATGCTGCTGCTGGTCGATGCCAGCAGCCCGGCACGCGCCGACGAGGTGGTGACGCTGCTCGTCAAGTCGTTCGAAGGTCTGGCGATCACGCCGGTGCAGACGGTCGAGTCGTCTGCGGTCGCGATGACACGCTGGCTCGCCGCGGGCGAGGCGCCGCAGGCCTTCACGGTCGACCGCGAGTGCGAGCTGAAGTCGGCCGACGAGATGAAATCGGTGGTGCGTTACGCGCGCCACCCGCTCGACACCGACGAAGTGCGACGCCATGTCGCCGAAGGCAAGTTGCCCACCAAGCTCGCGCTCACCTGGCAGGGCCGCGTGTCGTTCATGCTGACCGACACGATGCAGATCAAGCGCATCGCGTTCCTCGACGGTGTATTCGAAGGCAGCAAGCTGGGCAAGGACGAAGCCTTCGATGCCGATGCCGCGATCGCCACCGGCGAGCTGCGCCAGCTGATCCCCGATCTGATCGATGCGCTGGGCGGCGAGCAGCCCTTGCCCACCTGATCGATCCGGCTACGAGACCAGCATGCCCTTGGTCTCGATGAACGCCACCACTTCGGCCAGGCCCTGCTTCGTCTTCAGGTTGCTCATCACGAACGGCCGCGCACCGCGCATGCGTTTCGTGTCGGCGGCCATCACGTCGAGGTCGGCGCCCACGTAGGGCGCCAGGTCGGTCTTGTTGATCACGAACAGGTCGCTCTTCGTGATGCCCGGTCCGCCCTTGCGCGGGATCTTTTCGCCGGCGGCCACGTCGATCACGTAGAGGGTCAGGTCTGAGAGTTCAGGGCTGAAGGTGGCGGCCAGGTTGTCGCCACCGCTTTCGATGAAGACGATGTCGGCGTTCGGAAACTTGGTCAGCATGCGGTCGATCGCTTCGAGGTTGATCGACGCGTCTTCGCGGATCGCCGTGTGCGGGCAGCCGCCGGTTTCCACGCCCATGATGCGCTCGGCTTCGAGCGCACCTGCCACCGTCAGCAGGCGCTGGTCTTCCTTGGTGTAGATGTCGTTGGTGACAACGACCAGGTCGTACTGGTCACGCATCGCCTTGCACAGCATCTCGACCAGCGTGGTCTTGCCCGAACCCACCGGGCCGCCGACGCCGACGCGCAGGGGGGGGAGTTTGCGGGTGCGGTTCGGAATCGAATGAAGGCTGCTCATGATTTTGATTATGGCG
>JAYVTD010000338.1:0-7675 GCA_043774765.1 Rhizobacter sp.
TTCATGCCGGCGGCGAGCTGCAGCGTGCCGCAGATGAAATCGCTGGCCGGGGTGGCGGCGTAGGTCAGGCCCTTCTGCTTCAACTTCTCACCCGGCGCGAGCACGCCCGAGATCGGCGACGAGCCCGACTTGACGATCGAGCCCATCGCTTTCTCGACGATGTTCGACAGCCCGCCTTGTCTGTTGCCCGGCGTCGTGTTGGCGCTGCGGTCGACCTTGCCACGCTGCAGGTAAGCGTCGTACCAGGCCATCTCGTGAATCATCTGTCTGGCAACTTCCGGCGTGGTGGCGCGCGAAGTGAGCTGGTCGATGCCGTCGCGCACTTCGGTGGTTTCCGAGAACATCACGCTCGCGCCGGCGCGCACCAACAGGTCAGTGCAAAAGCCCACCGCCGGGTTGGCGGTCACGCCCGAAAAAGCGTCGCTGCCGCCGCACTGCACACCGACCACCAGTTCGCTCGCCGGCACGGTCTCTCTCACGCGGGCGTTCAGCCGTTCGAGGTGCACTTGCGCGGTCAAGATGATCGAATCGACCATCGACATGAAACCCACGTGGGCGTCGTCTTGCAGGCACACCACGTCGAGCACGGCTTCGGCGCTGGCGCCCACGTCAGCCACGCTGCGTTCGTCGACGATGGCGAACGAGCCCGGCGGCATCAGGCGCTCGGGTTGCAGCTTCTCGCAGCCCAGGCTCACCACCATCACCTCGCCGCCGAAGTTCGGGTTCAGGCTGATGTTGCGCAGCGTACGGATCGGAATCTCCGCGCCCGGCGCGTCTATTGCCACACCGCAGCCATACGTGTGTTCCAGCCCCACCACGTCGTCGACGTTCGGAAAGCGCGGCAGCAACTCAGCCTTGATGCGCTGCACCGCGAAGTCGACCACGCCGGCCACGCACTGCACCGTGGTCGTGATGGCGAGGATGTTGCGCGTGCCGACCGAGCCGTCGGCGTTGCGGTAACCCTCGAAGGTGTAGCCCTCGAGCGGCGGCTGCGCGGCGGGCTTCACGGTCGCGATCGGCAGCTTGTCGAGCCCGCGCGCATCGGGCATCTTCAGCAGGCGCTCGTGCACCCAGCTGCCGGCCGGAATGTCTTTCAGCGCGTAGCCGATCGGGATGCCGTAGCGCAGCACCGGCGCTTCAGCCTTGATGCCGACCAGCGCCACCTTGTGGCCTTGCGGCACGCGCTCGCACAGCACCAGGCCCGAAGGCAGCTGCGTGCCCGGCGGAAGGCCGCCGTCGTTGGCAACGATCGCGACGTTGTCGCGCTCGTGCATGCGGATGGTCAGCGGCACCGCAGCGGTGATGGTCGCAGGCATAGAACGCTCCTCTTCAGGTCGGCTGCGGCTGCGGCTTCAGTCGGCCGTGATCTTGCCCAGCTCGATCACCTGTTTCCAGCGCGCGAACTCGGTGGCCTGGAACGCAGTGAACTGCTCGGGCGTGTTGCCTACGATCTCGAAACCGAGGTCGAGCAGCTTGGGTTTGACCGTCGGGTCGTTCAGCGCCGCCACCAGTGCTTCGTGCAGCATGGCCTTGATGTCCGCCGGCAGACCCTTCGGCGCGGCGAAGGCTTGCCAGGAATAGACCGTCACGCCTTTCACGCCCGACTCTTCCATCGTCGGCACATCGGGCAGCAGCGGCGAGCGTTTCGTGCTGGTGATGGCCAGCGCGCGCAATTTGCCGGCCTTGATGTTGGCCAGCCCGGTGTTGATGTTCATGAAGGTCGCGTCGACCTGCCCGCCGAGCAGGTCCGACATCGCCGGCGCACCGCCCTTGTACGGGATGTGCACGCCGGTGGTGCTGGTCTGCTGCCAGAACAGCTCGGCCGTGAGGTGGTCGCTGGTGCCGTTGCCGGCCGAAGCGAGACTCATCTTGCCCGGGTTGGCCTTGTGGAACGCGATCACGTCGACCAGCGTCTTGTGGGGCGAGTTCGCCGGCACCGCCAGCACGTTGGGCGCCTGCACGGCCACGGTGATGTAGTCGAAATCTTTCAGCGCGTCGTAGCCCGGGTTCTTGATCAGGTGCGGCCCGATCACGAACGGCCCGAGCGACGAGACGAAGATCGTGTAGCCATCGGGTGCCGCGCGTTTCGCAGCGGCGGCGCCGACCGTGCCACCGGCACCTGCCTTGTTGTCGACGATGAAGCTGGCTCCGAACTTTTCCTGCAGCTTGGGGCCGACGGTGCGCGCGATCATGTCGGTCGAGCCGCCGGGCGGGAATGGCACCAGCAGCGTGACCGGCTTGTCAGGCCAGGCGGCCTGGGCGCTCGTCATGGCGACGAGGCCGAAGGCCACGGCGGAAAGGATCTTCTTCATGGGTTGTCTCCTGCAAAGTAGGGCGCGCTGGGCGCCGAGTCAATTGATTCAAGTCAGCGCTGTGCGCCGACTTCGACCAGCTCGCGCGTCCAGGCGCGGGCCTGTTCGCTCAGACTGACGCCGAGGCCGGGGCGGGTCGGCACCAGCATGCGCCCGTTGGTGATGACGAGGCGCTCGTTGAACAGCGGTTCGAGCCAGTCGAAGTGTTCGACCCAGGGCTCGGTCGGGTAGGCCGCGCCCAGGTGCACGTGCAGCTCCATCGCGAAGTGCGGCGCGAGCATCAGATTGGCGTGTTCGGCCTGCGCCGCGATCTTCAGGAACGGCGTGATGCCGCCGACACGCGGCGCATCGGGCATCAGGACATCGGCGGCGCGGTGGCGGATCAGATCAAAGTGCTCGGCGGCGCTGGTCAGCATCTCGCCGGTCGCGATCGGCGTGTCGAACTGCGCCGCGAGCGCGGCATGACCTTCATGGTCGTAGGCGTCGAGCGGCTCTTCGATCCACACGAGGTTGAACTGCTCGAAGATGCGACACATCCGCTGCGCGGTCGGCCGGTCCCATTGCTGATTGGCGTCGACCATGATCGGCACTGCATCGCCCAGGTGCTTGCGCACCGCCTCGACACGTTGAATGTCCAGCGCAGCGTTCGGCTGGCCGACCTTGAGCTTGATGCCACCGATGCCGCGCTCGATCAAGGCCGCGGCGTTCAGCTTCAGCTGCTCGAGCGGCGTGTGCAGAAAGCCGCCCGAGGTGTTGTAGCAGCGCACCGAGTCTCGGTACGAGCCCAGCAGCTTGGCCAGCGACAGGCCGGCGCGTTTGGCCTTCAGGTCGTACAGCGCCACGTCGAAAGCACCGATGGCCTGTATGGACAAACCGCTGCGGCCGACCGATGCACCGGCCCAGCACAGCTTGTTCCAGAGCTTGGCAATGTCGCTCGGGTCTTCGCCGATCAGCGCCGGTGCAATCTCTTTCGCATGCGCGAACTGGCCCGGGCCGCCAGCACGCTTCGAATAGCTGAAGCCCAGGCCTTCGTGGCCCTGCGCTGTTCTGATTTCCGCGAACAGCATCGCGATCTCGGTCATCGGCTTCTGCCGGCCGGTGAGCACTTTGGCATCGCTGATCGGCGTGGCCAGCGGCAGGCTGCAGGACGACAGGCGCACCCAGGCGATGCTGTCGCCCGAGGGGGTGGAAACTTGGTTCATCGTCATGTTCTTCGGGCCTGGACTTCGGGCATCAGCCCTTGGCCACCTCAGCGGTCGAGCGCAGGGCGTTTGGGGTTGAAGGCCCAGCCCGGAATCAGGTACTGCATCGCCACCGCGTCGTCGCGCGAGCTGAAAGCCTGCTGTTTGTAGAGCTGGTGCGCCTTTTCCACTTCGACCATGTCGAGCTCGACGCCGAGGCCGGGTTTCTTCGGCACCTGCACCAGGCCGCCAACGATCTGCAGCGGGTCTTTGGTGAGGCGCTGGCCGTCTTGCCAGATCCAGTGGGTGTCGATCGCCGTGACCTTGCCGGGCGCTGCTGCGCCCACATGCGTGAACATCGCCAGCGACACATCGAAGTGGTTGTTGGAGTGCGAGCCCCAGGTCAGTCCCCAGTCGCGGCAGGTCTGGGCCACGCGCACCGAGCCGGCCATGGTCCAGAAATGCGGGTCGGCCAGCGGGATGTCGACCGATTGCAGCGCGAGCGCGTGGCTCAACTGGCGCCAGTCGGTCGCGATCATGTTGGTGGCGGTCGGCAGGCCGGTGGCGCGGCGAAATTCGGCCATCACTTCGCGGCCCGAGAAGCCGTCTTCGGCGCCGCACGGGTCTTCGGCATAGGCGACCACTCCGCGCAGGTCGCGCATCAGGCGGACGGCGTCTTTCAGCAACCAGCCGCCGTTCGGGTCGAGCGTGACACGCGCCTCGGGGAAACGCTCGTGCAGCGCCTTTATCGCGTCGATTTCTTCTTCGGCGCGCAGCGCGCCACCCTTCAGTTTGAAGTCGTTGAAGCCGTAGCGGGCGTGCGCTGCTTCGGCCAGGCGCACCACCGCCTCGGGCGTCAGCGCTTTTTCGTGGCGCAGGCGAAACCAGTCGTTGTCGGCGCCTTCGTCGCTTGCGTACGCGAGATCGGTCTTGTGTTTGTCGCCGACGTAGAACAGGTAACCGAGCATCTCGACTGCGTCGCGCTGCTGGCCTTCGCCGAGCAGCGCGGCCACCGGCACGTCGAGGTGCTGGCCGAGCAGGTCGAGCAGCGCCGACTCGATGGCCGTGACGGCGTGGATCGTGGTGCGCAGGTCGAAGGTCTGCGGGCCGCGCCCGCCGCTGTCGCGGTCGGCGAACTTCTGCAGCGCCTGCTGCAGCAGGCGCTGCTGCGAGCCGAGCGGCTGGCCGACGACGAGTTCGCGCGCGTCTTCCAGTGTCCGGCGGATTTTCTCGCCGCCCGGCACTTCGCCCACGCCGGTGCGGCCGGCGCTGTCGGTGAGCACGAGCAGGTTGCGCGTGAAAAAAGGGCCGTGGGCGCCGCTCAGGTTGAGCAGCATGCTGTCGCGTCCAGCAACGGGGATCACGCGCAGGGCGGTGATCGACGGGGTGGCTTGGGTGGGCATGGGCATGTGCGGGAGTTTGAGAAGTTCGCCGTGGCACCCACAACAGGCGCCGAGAAATGGTAGCGCTACCTTATCGAAATTTCAATCCGGCAAGACCACACGCACGCCTTTGTCAGGCGCTTTGCCGATCGACGATCAAAAAGCCGATGTCGATGACGCGCTGCGCCACGCCGCGGCCTTCGGCCCGGTCGACGATGAACTGCGCTGCTTGTTGGCCGATGCCGGCGCCGTTGATGTGCACCGTGGTCAGCGCGGGGTGCAGGTCGGCAGCGAAGTTCAGGTCACCGAAACCGACGACCGACAGTCGCGACGGCACCTCGACGCCACGCGCCAGCGCTTCGGTCATGACCCCGAGCGCCAGCAGGTCAGAACTGCAGAACACCGCGTCGATCTCGGCGCCACCGCCCAGCAGCGTGCTCAAGGCGCCGCGCCCGCTGCGCAGCGTGGTCGGCGCGGGCACGACCACCCTTCGCACTTCGGGCAGGCCGAGCGCGAGCGCCGCGGCCTCGAAGGCGCCGAGCCGGCGTGTCGCGCGCTCGTCGTCGCCGGCCACCACGGCGCAGCGGCGCCGGCCTTTGGCGTGCAGGAACGCCGCGACCGCGCGGCCCACCTCCACATGCGAGAAACCGACCAGCATGTCGATCGGCGTGGGCGTCAGGTCCCAGGTCTCGACCACCGGGATGCCCGAGGCCAGCAGGCGCCCACGCCCCTCGGCCGAATGCATGATGCCGGTCAGCACGATGCCGTCAGGTCGACGGCCGATGATGGCTTCGAGCAGCGCGTCTTCACGCGAGCCCGAGTAACCCGACTGGCCCAGCATCAGCTGGTAGCCGCGCTCGGCCAGCGCTTCGGTGAGCGACTGCACCGTCTCCAGAAACACCGGCCCGGCGATCGTCGGCACCACGGCCGCCACCAGCCGGCTGCGGGTCGAGGCCAGCCCGCCGGCCAGCAGGTTCGGCACGTAACCGGTGCGGGCAATGGCGTCGCTGACCTTCTTCAGAACCTCGGCCGACACCTGGTCGGGGCGGTTCAGCGCGCGTGATGCGGTGATCGGCGCCACGCCGGCCAGCTTGGCCACGTCGTGCAGAGTCACGGCCCCGCTGCTGCGCCGGGCGCGACGGGGCGGGTTGGCATCAAGGGTCATGCGGCATTCTAGGCAGATGACAGCGCTACCGTGGCCGTGTCTTCCCCAGAATGACAAACCCCTTCGGCCTTGCGGTCCGAAGGGGCGGGTGGCTTGCGCCACCATTTGGAGATCCGAAGGAATGAGGTCCGGGGCTCCTATAGCGCAGTGACTGCGCCGGTTGGTTTGCCTGCATGCAGGCTCTTCAAAATTAGATCACCGAAGGCGCCACTTCAAGAACAAAGTCTGCTCACATGCCCTCTTGTCAGCGCGCCGCTTTCATGATGCTTTTCAGCACATCTTGCACGCGCGCTTCGACAGCCGCATCCATGCGGATCGGCCGGCCCCACTCGCGCGCCGTTTCGCCGGGCCATTTGTTGGTCGCGTCCAGCCCCATCTTGCCGCCCAGGCCGCTGACGGGCGAGGCGAAGTCGAGGTAGTCGATGGGGGTGCTCTCGACCAGTGTGGTGTCGCGCACCGGGTCCATGCGGGTCGTGATCGCCCAGACCACTTCTTTCCAGTCGCGGATGTTCACGTCGTCGTCGGTCACGACGATGAACTTGGTGTACATGAACTGGCGCAG
The DNA here is from genome assembly GCA_043774765.1 of Rhizobacter sp. Lineage (GTDB taxonomy): Bacteria > Pseudomonadota > Gammaproteobacteria > Burkholderiales > Burkholderiaceae_C > LMDS01. The sequence continues at coordinate 6,603 of JAYVTD010000338.1, forward strand.
GAAACTCCAGATGCCGAACATCAGGCGCTTGGCGTGTCCCGGGTAGCTCTTTTTGATGCTGACGATCGCCATCCGGTAGCTGCAGCCTTCGGGCGGCAGGTAGAAGTCGACGATCTCGGGAAACTGCTTCTGCAGGATCGGCACGAATACTTCATTCAGCGCCACACCGAGCACGGCCGGCTCGTCGGGCGGCTTGCCGGTGTAGGTGGAGTGGTAGATCGGCTGCTCGCGGTTCGTCAAACGGCTGATCTCGAACACCGGGAACCAGTCCTGCTCGTTGTAATAGCCGGTGTGGTCACCGAACGGGCCCTCCAGCGCATGAAGGTAGCCGTTGATCTCCTTGGTCTGCACGCCGTGTTCGCTGACGCCGGTGAAGCCCTTCGCAGCCACCGGAATGTGGCCTTCGAGCACGATCTCGGCGCTGGCCGGCACCTGCAGCATCACCCCGGAATCGCCGACGCCAGAGTCGGTCACCTCGGTGCGGCTGCCACGCAGCAGGCCGGCGAACTGGTATTCGGAGAGCGTGTCGGGAACCGGCGTGACCGCGCCTAGGATTGTGGCCGGGTCGGCACCGAGTGCCACCGCCATCGGGAACGGCTGGCCGGGCTTGGCGAGCGCGAAGTCGCGGAAGTCGAGCGCGCCGCCGCGGTGTGCCAGCCAGCGCATGATGACCTGACGCCGGCCGATCACCTGCTGGCGGTAGATACCGAGGTTCTGGCGCTGGCGTGCATTCGGCCCGCCTTGCGGCCCGCGGGTGATAACGAGCCCCCACGTAATCAGCGGGCCGGCGTCTTCGGGCCAGCAGGTCTGCACGGGCAGCGTGCCGAGGTCGACGTCGGCGCCCTCTGCGACCTCTTGCTGGCAAGGCGCGTGGCGCACGCTGGCGGGCTTCATGTCCCACAACGCCTTGGCCATATGTAACAGCTTGCCCGCGTCTTTCAGGCCTTTGGGCGGCTCGGGTTCTTTCAGGCTGGCGAGCAGCCGGCCCACGTCGCGCAGGTCACTCACCTCGGTGGCACCCATGCCCAAGGCGACCCGCCGTGGCGTGCCGAAGAGGTTTGTCAACGCCGAAA
>JAYVTD010000339.1:0-6191 GCA_043774765.1 Rhizobacter sp.
ACACCGCGCGGGCGCGCCACTGGAACGCCGAAGACTGCGCGGCCCACGAAAAGATGGGCTTTCACGAAGGCTGGGGTATCGCGACCGACCAGCTCGCCCGCCTGGCCGCCACGCTCTGAGGCGCGGGGCACGGCGGCGGCACGTGCAGGCTCGGCACCGCGCCCCAGGCGAACCCTAGAGCGCCATCGCCGGCCGCTGCGCCATACCCGCGCGCCAGCGCAGCAGATGCGGGTGCTGCTCGCCGGGCTTGAGCTTCACCACACGCGCGAAGTCGACCGCCACCACCGCCGTGATGTCGGCGATGCTGAACCGATCGGCGGCGATGAACTCGCGGCCGGCCAGACGCTCGTCCAACGCGGCGAAGAACTGCTGCACACGGCTCAGCCCGCGTTGTGCAAGCTCGGGGATCTGCGGGTAGTCCACCGGCCCGGGCAGTGCGCGGTTGGCCATGGCCGGGGCGCTGTTGCGCAGCGCCTCGGCGATGGCGAGCAGGCCTTCGAACTCGACACGCCAGTTCCAGCTCGCGATCTGTGCTTTTTCGTGCGCGGTTTCTCCGAGCAGCGGCGGTTGCGGAAAGCGGGCCTCGAGGTAGGCCGTGATCGCGGCGTTGTCGGTCAGCAGCGGCCCGTCGTCGGTGCGCAGTGCCGGCACGGTGCAAAGCGGGTTGACCAGCCGGAAGGCATCGCTCAGTTGCTCGCCGCTGCGCAAGTCCACCTGCACCGTGTCGTGCGCGACGCCCTTTTCGGCAAGCAGGATGCGGGCGCGGCGTGGGCTCGGTGCCGTGGCGCAGTCGTAGAGCATGATCGTCATGGAGCCACCTGCTTATCCTGGGTCTTCGTGTCGAAGTCGCTGGCCTCGTGGCGCTCGTGCAACTGGCTCGACGGCTGGCCCCAAGTGCGGTTGACCATGCGGCCGCGCTGAACGGCGGGGCGCTTGGCGATCTCGTCGGTCCAGCGCAGAACGTTCTTGTATTCCTGAACCTGAAGGAATTCGCCTGACTCATACAGCTGGCCCTTGACGAGGGTGCCATACCACGGCCAGACCGCCATGTCGGTGATCGTGTAGTCGTCGCCCGCCAGGTACGCGCTGTCGGCCAGGCGCCGGTCGAGCACATCGAGCTGGCGCTTGACTTCCATCGCGTAGCGATCGATCGCGTATTCGATCTTGCTCGGCGCGTAGGCATAGAAGTGGCCGAACCCGCCACCGAGAAACGGCGCGCTGCCCATCTGCCAGAACAGCCACGAGAGGCACTCGGCGCGTGCCGCGCCGGCGGCGGGCAGGAAGGCGCCGAACTTTTCGGCCAAGTGCATCAGGATCGCACCCGACTCGAACACCCGAACCGGCGCTGGCCCGCTGCGGTCCACCAACGCGGGGATCTTGGAATTGGGGTTGGCCGCCACGAAGCCGCTGCCGAACTGCTCGCCTTCGTTGATGCGGACCAGCCAAGCGTCGTACTCGGCGCCCGCATGGCCCAGTGCCAGGAGCTCTTCCAGCATCACCGTGACCTTCACGCCGTTGGGTGTGCCCAGCGAATAGAGCTGCAGCGGGTGGCGCCCCACCGGCAGGTCCTTCTCGTGCGTCGGGCCGGCGATCGGCCGGTTGATGTTCGCGAAGCGGCCGCCATTTTCCTTGTTCCAGGTCCAGACGGCGGGTGGCGTGTAAGCGGGCGAATCGGTCATGCGGTGGTCTCCGTGCGAGCAGGTGCCTACGGTACCAGTGCACGCGCCGGTCTGCTTGACCAGGGCACATGCTGACGCGCCCTGACCATTCGCGCTCGGTCGGTGACAATCGCCCGCCATGTCCACGCACATCACACTGCGCCAGTTCCGCTACTTCATCGCGGTGGCAGAAAGCGGCAGCGTGGCCGCGGCCTCGCGCATGCTCAACATCGCGCAGAGTGCGGTCACCAAGAGCATGCAGGAACTGGAAGACGAACTCGGACGCACGCTGTTTGCACGCAGCTCGCGTGGCATGCAGCTCACGCCGCAGGGGCACCGCTTTCTGGTCAGTGCGCGCAGGGTGCTGGCCACCGTGGTCGAAGCCACCCGCGAGCGTGATGGCGACGACGACGCCACCGCCGGCCTGAGCGGCACCCTGGCCATCGGCGTGACGAGCCTGGTCGCCGGTTATTACCTGAGCGAGCTGTTCAGCCGCTATCGGCGCAATTGCCCGCGGGTGGAGGTGCTGGTCACCGAAGACGCCCCGCGCTTCCTGGAGCACCTGCTCATCAACGGCGAGCTCGACGTGGCCATCATGCTCAGCAACGCGCTGAGCGAACCGCAGGCGCTGGTGGCCGAGACGCTCACGCGCAGCCCGAGCCGGGTCTGGCTGCCCTCCGACCACGTGCTCTGCCAGCAGGACGAGCTGACGCTGGCGGAATGCGCCGGCTGCGACCAGATCGTGCTGGAAGCCGACCGCATCGACGAGCTGATGCGCGCCGTGTGGGCGCGCCACCAGCTCAAGGTGCGAAGCATCCTGCGCACCAGCTCGCTCGAAGCGGTGCGCTCGCTGGTGGGCGCGGGCGCGGGCATCGCGGTGTTGCCCGACTTCCTGTACCGGCCCTGGACCCTGGACGCCGAGCACGTGGAAGTGCGCCCGCTGCGCGACGCTCTGCCGACGGTGGACGTGGGCCTGGTGTGGCGGCGTGGCAGTGGCCTGAAGCCGGCGGCCGGCGAATTCATCGAACTGGCGCGCGAGGGCTCGCGTGCGCGGCGCACCTGAACTAGAGCTTCACCATCACGTGCCGCGGCACCGAGTAGTCTTCCAGCGCGTACATGCTCAAGTCCTTGCCGTAGCCGCTGCTCTTCAGGCCACCGTGCGGCATTTCGTTGACCAGCATGAAGTGCGTGTTGATCCAGGTGCAGCCGTAGCGCAGCTTGCGGGCGACCCGCATCGCAAGGCCCACGTCCTGCGTCCAGACGCTGCTGGCGAGGCCGTAGTCGCTGTCGTTGGCCCAGTTGATGGCCTGTTCGGCGTCGGTGAAGCGGGTCACGCTGACCACCGGGCCGAAGACCTCGCGTTTGACGATCTCGTCTTCCTGGCGCGCACCGGCCACCACGGTCGGTTCGTAGAAGAAACCGGCACCGTACTTGCCACCCCCGAGCGCCTTGCCACCGGCCGTGATTTCCATGTGGCCGGCCATCTGTGCCCTTTCCACGAAGCTGGCGACGCGGTTGCGCTGGCGGTCGCTGATGAGCGGGCCGATCTCCACGTCGGGCTCGTCCTGCGGGCCCATGCGGATGCTCTTGGCGGCGCTGCTCAGGTCGGCCACCAGCTTGTCGTAGATCTTGGCGCCGGCGTAGATGCGGCAGGCGGCCGTGCAGTCCTGGCCGGCGTTGTAGTAGCCGAAGGTGCGCAGCCCGTCGACCACGCTGGCCAGATCGGCGTCGTCGAACACCAGTACCGGGGCCTTGCCTCCCAGCTCGAGGTGGGTGCGCTTGAGCGTGTTGCTGGCGGCCTGCAGGATCTTGCGGCCGGTGGAGACGTCACCGGTGACGCTGACCATCGCCACCTTGGGGTGTTCCACCAGCGGCTGGCCCACCGAGGCGCCGCGGCCGGTGATGACGTTGACCACGCCCTTCGGAAAGATCTCGGCCATCACCCGGGCCAGCAGCAGCGTCGTGAGCGGGGTCTGTTCGCTCGGCTTGATGACCACCGTGTTGCCGGCCGCCAGCGCAGGCGCCATCTTCCAGGCCGCCATCATCAGCGGGTAGTTCCAGGGTGCGATGGAGGCCACCACACCCACGGCGTCGCGCCGGATCATGCTCGTGTGGCCGGCCAGGTACTCTCCCGCCAGCGGCCCGCCCATGCAGCGTGCGGCGCCGGCAAAGTAGCGGAAGCAGTCGGCCACCGCCGGCAGCTCGTCGCCGAGTGCGCGTGCATAAGGCTTGCCGCAGTTCAGGCTTTCAAGCCGCGCGAATTCTTCGGCCCGGGCTTCGATGGCGTCGGCCAGTTTCAGCAGCAGGCGGCTGCGCTCCATCGGCGTGGTTTCGCTCCAGGCCTCGAAGGCGCGGTGCGCTGCCGACACGGCCTTGTGCACCTGCTCCGGGCTGGCCTCGGGCAGCGCCACCAGCAGCTCGCCGGTGGCAGGGTTGAGCACCCGTTCGGCGTCGCCTTCGCCGGCAACGAAGTCGCCGTCGATGAACAGTTCGGTGGGCAGGGCGGGCAGGGTGGGCGTGGTCACGGGCAGCTCCTTGGAGGGTCAGCGGTGTCCCGGCTCGTCGGCTCGGGTGAGGGTGTAGGCGATGACGATGGGCACGAAGGTCAGCGCGATGATCAACACCGCCACCACGTTGGTGACGGGGCGCTGGCGCGGGCGAATCAGCTCCTGCAGCATCCAGATCGGCAGCGTTGTCTGCTGGCCCGCGGTAAAGGTGGTGACGATGACTTCGTCGAAGCTGAGTGCGAAGGCCAGCAGCGCGCCGGCCAGCAGCGCGCTGCCGAGTTGTGGCAGGACGATGTAGCGCAGGGTCTGGAAGCCGTCGGCACCGAGGTCCATGCTGGCTTCGATCAGGTTGGGGTTGAGCCGCCGCAGGCGCGCCACCGCGTTGTTGAACACCACCACCACACAAAACGTGGCGTGGCCGATCACGATGGTCCAGAAGCTGAAGGGAATCTCGAGCGTGTGGTATGCCGAGCGCAGTGCGATGCCGGTCAGGATGCCGGGCAGCGCGATCGGCAGCACCAGCAGCAGCGAGATCACGTCGCGGCCGAAAAAACGTGCGCGCGCCAACGCCGCGGCCGCCAGCGTGCCCAGCACCAGCGCGATGGCGGTGCTGAATGCGGCCACGCTGAACGACAGCCGGATCGCCGCCCACACGTCGTCACGCCCCCAGGCCACGGCGAACCACTGCAGCGTCAGCGCCGGCGGCGGGAACACGTAGCTCTTGTCCTCGGCGCTGAAGGCGTACAGGATGATCAGCGCGAGCGGGACGTGCAGGAACAGCACCACCGTCCAGGCCGCCAGCGGCAAGACCTTGTCGCGCAACAGCCTAGAGCGCATCGAAGGCCCCGCGCTTCTTGGCAAACCACAGATAGGCGGCGATGACCACGATGGGCACCAGCGAGAACGCCGCGGCGAACGGCAGGTTGCCGGCCACGCCCTGCTGGCGGTAGACGATCTGGCCGATGAACAAGGTGCTGTCGCCGATGACTTGCGGGATGATGTAGTCGCCCAGCGTCAGGCTGAAGGTGAAGATCGAGCCGGCGGCCACACCCGGCATCGCCAGCGGCAGGATCACGCTGCGAAAGGTGGTGGCCGGGTGCGCGCCCAGATCGGCACTGGCTTCGAGCGTCGACGACGGAATGCGCTCGATCGACGCCATGATCGGCAGCACCATGAAGGGCAGCCACATGTAGACGAACACGATGAAGGTGCCCAGCGTGGAAAAACTCAGCGACGGCCCGCCCACGGCCGGTGTGGCCAGCACCAGTTCGAGCAGCCATTGCAGGTGCAGCTGTTTGGCCACCCAGGAGATGGCACCTTCCTTGGCCAGCAGCAGCTTCCAGGCGTACAGGCGCACCAGGTAGCTGCTCCACAGCGGCAACATCACGGCGATGTAGAGCAAGGCCTTTTGCGCGCCGCGGGCGCGCCGCGCCATGTAGTAGGCCAGCGGAAAAGCCAGTACCGTGCAGGCGGCGGTGACGGCCACCGCCATCACGATGGTGCGCCAGGCCGAATCCAGATTCGCCGGCTCAAGCAGGGAAACGAAGTTGCCGATGCCGACCTCGCGCACCACTTGGCCGGTGAAGTCGTCGAGCCTGAAGAACGCGTTCGCCAGCAGCGCGAACAGGCTGCCCAGATAGATGACACCGAACCACAGCAAGACCGGGCCGAGCAGCGCCAGCAGCAGCAGGCCGCGGCGGCGGTAGAGCAGGTCGGACACCTGCCGGCGCCAGCTGGGGCGCGGTGCGGGCAGCGTCAGCGTGTTCATCAGGCAGCGCTCAGCGCATGCAGTGCGCTGTCGTCCCAATGCAGGAACACGGGCTGGCCGGCTTGCGGCGCCGCCGTGCCCGCGGGCAGGTCAGCCTGCAGCTGGGTGTCGCCCAGGTCCACACGCAGCCGCGTGAAGCTGCCGAAGTACTGCACTTCGCTCACGCTGCCGCGGGCCCGCGCCTGCGCTTCGGCGCCGAGGCTGATGCGTTCGGGCCGCAGCATGGCGGCCGCCCGGCCGGTCAGGCGCTGTGCCACC
>JAYVTD010000340.1:0-2780 GCA_043774765.1 Rhizobacter sp.
CGGCAAGGACACCGGCGTGCCGCTGGCCGGGTGGCCGTAAGGGCCGGTGCCGAACAGAACGTGCTGTGCCGCCAGCGCGGCGAGCGTGCCCGGCTGCGAATAGGCCACCTTCATTTCATCGAGCGTCTGGGTGCGCAGGCGGTCGATTTCGGCCTGCGCGAAGGTCGGCCGCAACACCGCCTCGCCGACGAGCCCGAGCGCGGCGTCGAGCTGGGGTACCGCGACGGTGATGGCCACCGTCGACTGGTTCCAGCCCGCGGCGCTCTCGAGCGAACCGCCGAGCGTTTCCGCGGCCTGCGCCAGCGCCGAGGCGCTGTAACGCCGCGTGCCCTTGGTCAGCAGCCCGGCGGTGAGAGACGCCAGCCCGGCGCGTTGTGGCGGGTCGGCCTCGCTGCCCGACAGCAACAGCAATTGCGCGCTGACGAGCTGCACACCGCGGCGTTCAGCCAGCACCACGCGCAGACCGTTCGGCAGGGCCTGCTCGATCGGCGCGCCGATGCGCAACTCGCGCGGGGCGGCGGGGGACGGCGGAGTCTCGAAGGGCTGGGCTTGCACGCCCAGCGTGAGCGCGAGCAAAGCGCTGGCACCAACGAGCGAAGCAGCACGGCGAATGGAGCATTTCATCATCGGATGCCGCCTCATTTCGCCGCCCCTTCCTGGGTGTATTCGACGCTCACCTTGTGCGCGCCCATCACGTACTGGCGCATCACGCGCTGCACGTCGGCCGGCGTCACGTTCAGCAATGCCTGCAGCCCGACATTGACCTGCGCCGGGCTGCCTTCGAGCACCGCGGCGCCGGCCAGTGCCTGCGCCAGGCCGTCGGGCGTCTGGCGTGCCAGCAGCGTGCTCGTGAGCAACTGCGTCTTGACCTTGGCCAGCTCGGCGGCGCCGACCGGCTTCTTTGCCAGCGCCTGCACTTCGGCCTGCAGGGCCGCTTTCACGTCGGCCAGGCGCTTGCCGCCGGCCGCCACTGCGGTGGCCGCCAGCAGGCCGGGCCCGGCGCGCAGGTCGGCGCCGAAGCTGGCCTGGCTGGCCAGCTGCTGCCGGTACACGAGCGACTGATTCAGGCGCGAAGACTCGCCCCCGCTGAGCAGCGCCGAGGCGATCTGCAGCGCGGCGTTGTCGGGGTGCGTCACGGGCGGAGCGAGCCAGAGCATCGCGACCGCGGGCAGCGGCACGGCCGGGCCGGTCACGGCGATGCTGCGGTCGTTCGGCCAGGCCGGCTCGGTGGCGGTCACACGCGGCACGGCGGCGCTGGGCCGGTCGATCGGGGTGAAGTACTTGTCGACCCAGGCGTCGAGCTGGTTCTGGTCGAAATCACCGGCGACGACGAGCGTGGCGTTGTCGGGCCGGTAGTAGTTGCGATGAAAGGCTTCGACGTCGGCGAGCGACGCCGCCTCGAGGTCGGCGATGCTGCCGATGCCGGGGCGTTTGTACGGGTGCGACAGGTAGGCCGCCGGCTCCAGCGCGTTGTAGAAGCGGCCGTAGGGCGTGGCCAGCACACGCTGGCGGTACTCTTCCTTGACGACGGCACGCTCCGACACGAAGTTGGCTTCGTCGACGTTCAGGTTCGACAAACGCTCGGCCTCGGCCCAGAGCAGCGTTTCAAGGTGATTCGAGGGCACGACTTCGTGGTAGGCCGTCACGTCGTCGCTCGTGAACGCGTTGTTCGAGCCGCCCACGTCTTCGGTGAGGCGGTCGAATTGTTCGCTCTTGAGGTAACGCGTGCTCTTGAACATCAGATGCTCGAAGAGGTGAGCGAAGCCGGAGCGGCCGGCCGGGTCGTCCTTCGAGCCGACGTGGTACCAGACGTGCACGCTGACCGTCGGGCTGCTCTGGCTGCGCACCGAGATCACCTGCAGGCCGTTGGGCAGCACACGCTCGGTGAAGACCACGGGCACGATCTGCGGCGGCGTGGGGGCCGCGAGCGCGGCACCGAACGACACGCAGAACGCGAGGGCGACGAGCAGAAAGCGTGGCAGCGCTGGGCTCATGGCGCGCGCTCAGGCCGACTTGGCGACGAGCGTGAAGTGCTCTACCGTCGGTGGCACTGCAAAAAACGGCCCGACGATTGCGCGCCACTGCGGGAACAGCGGCCCGCCGCGGAAGTCGACGGTGTGGTTCTCGAGCGTTTCCCAATAGATCATCAGGATGTAGCGCTCGGGCGACTCGACGCCCTGGTTGACCTTGTAGCCACGAAAACCCTTGGCCTGCGAGATCACGGTCTCGACCCCGTGCTGGATGGCGGCGTCGAATTCGGCCTGTTTGCCAGGCGGGATGCGGATGTCGGCGAGTTCGAGAATCATGGGGCGGCTCCGTTGCGAGTGGGCGCCAGTCTACAAGCGGCGCCGCAGCCCCGCCGCCGGCCTGTCAAACACCCAGGCAGCGCGCCAGCCCTTCGGTGTCGGCGGCCAGAGTGGCCGATTCGCCGGCCATCACGATCAGGCCTTTTTCAAGCACCACGGCGTGGTCGGTGTGGGCCAGCACGGCGCGGTAGTTGCGGTCGACGATCAGCGTGCTGATGCCGGTGGCGCGGATCTCGCTGACCACGCGCCAGATCTCGGCCACGATCAAGGGCGCCAGGCCTTCGGTCGCTTCGTCGAGGATCAGCAGTTGCGGGTTCGTCATCAGAGCCCGGCCGATCGAGAGCATCTGCTGCTCGCCGCCCGAGAGCTGCTGGCCGCCGTGCGAGAGCCGTTCGGTCAGGCGCGGGAAGGTGGCGAGCACGCGCTCGTAGGTCCAGTCCTTCTTGCCGTCGACGCCGGCACGTGCAGTCATCA
>JAYVTD010000341.1:0-4044 GCA_043774765.1 Rhizobacter sp.
GGTGAACGGGCCGGCCACGCCGATCTTGATCGGGTCGGCGGCCAGCGCCAGGGTGCCCAGCGAGGCCAGCGAAATGGCAGCGGCAATCTTCGTGATACGAAACATCGGGTGTCTCCAGCAGTAGGTGTCGTTCGAGCGCTGCGCGTGCGGAGGATGCCGTACGGCAGCGCGCTGAGATTATCTGTGGGCGCCCGAAAACTTGCATGCGCAGGACTGCTGGGGTGCGCTGCGTAGTAGTGCCTAAGGGAAAACGCGACAGGGTTGCGGCGCGCCGGGCCTCGCCCGCGACGACGCACCCGCGTCGTCGCACACCACGCCGCCCCTGCCTGACATCACAATCGCCTTCATGAAGCTCAAAGCCAAGATCCTCGCGCTGGCGGTCGCGCCGCTGCTGCTGGCGATCGCGGTCATCGGCGCTCTGTTGGTCGTCGAGACGCAGCGGCTCGAGCGCCAGCAGGCTCAGGTGCTCGAAGAGGTTCTGCTCGTCACCAAGCGCGACGAACTGCGCAGCTACATCGCGCTGGCGCTGACCTCGATAAGCAACCTCTACGCCGCCGGGCGCGACGACGAGGCGGCGAAAGAGCAGGCCAAGGCGATTCTTTCCAGCATGAACTTCGGCGACGACGGCTACTTCTTCGTCTACGACAAGGAAGGCCTGAACCTCGTGCACCCGCGCATGCCCGATCTCGTGGGCACGAACCTGTGGAACATGCACGACTCCGACGGCATCTTCGTGATCCGCGAGCTGATCGCGCGGGCCCGCGAAGGCGGCGGCTACCAGCGTTACCTGTGGCCCAAGCCGTCGACCGGCCGCATCGAACGCAAGCTCGGTTACGCGGTCGAGCTGCCGCGCTGGGGCTGGACGCTGGGCACCGGCATCTACCTCGACGACGTCGACGCGGCTGCGGCGCGCCTGCGCGGAAACCTGCTGGCCAGCGTGCGCCAGACCCTGATCGGCCTGGCAGCGGTCGCCGTGATCGCCGCGCTCGCGGTGTTCGCCGGCGGCCTGGCGCTCAACATCAGCGACCAGCGCCAGGCCGACCGCAAGCTCAAGGCGCTGGCGCACCGCGTGGTCAGCTCGCAGGAAGAAGAGCGGGCGCGTGTCTCGCGCGAACTGCACGACCACATCTGCCAATTGCTGGTATCGATCAAGTACCAGTTCGAGCTCGTCGGCCACCGCTTGGCGCACCCCGGCTGTGAGCCGGTGAGGGCGATCGACAAGGAGATCGCGGCGCTGTCGAAAGCGATTGGCGAAGTTCGCCGCATCTCCCACGACCTGCGGCCGGCGCTGCTCGACGACCTGGGCCTGCCGGCCGCGCTCGAGCACCTCGGCAACGAACTCGCTCAGCGCAGCGGCATCAAGGTGCGGGTGTCTCCCCAGGTGCAGGAAGAGCGCTTGCCGGAACTGCAGGCGGTCAGCCTGTTCCGGGTGGCGCAGGAAGCGCTGCGCAATGTCGAACGGCACGCACAGGCGAGCCAGATCGAGATTCGCCTCGACGACGCCGGCGACCGGCTCGAATTGCGCATCACCGACGACGGCCGGGGCTTCGACGTAAAGAACGTCGAGCTCAGCAAGGACCGTGGCATCGGCCTGACCAACATGCGCGAGCGGGTCGAGCGCAACGGCGGCACCTTCCATCTGATCTCGTACCCGGGGCACACGGCATTGATGGCCAGTTTCCCGCTGGCGCCCGCTGCATGAACGTGCCGGCACCGATCGTTCGGCTGATCATCGTCGACGACCACTCGCTCGTGCGCGACGGCCTGCGCGCGCGGCTCTCGGTCGTGCCCGGCCTGCAGGTGATCGGCGAAGCGGCAAGCGGCGCCGAAGCCCTGCAGCTCGCCGATGCCGACGCGCCCGACCTGATGCTGGTCGACGTCGGCATGCGCGGCATGAACGGCATCGAACTCGCGACCCGGCTGCGTGAGCGCCACCCGCGCATTCGCGTGCTGATGCTCAGCATGTACGACAACCGCGAATACGTGCTCAGTGCGATCCGCGCCGGCGCCCGCGGCTACGTGCTGAAAGAGTCGCCCACCGAAGAGATCATCGCGGCGATCATCGCGGTACAGGCGGGCGGCAACTACTTCAGCGCCCAGGTCTCGAACCTGGTCGCGCAGGCGGGCGGCCTGGCCTCGCAGCTCACCGGGCGCGAGCACGAGATTCTTCTGCTGCTGGCACACGGGCGCAGCAACAAACTGGTGGCCCGGCAGCTCGACATCAGCGTGCGCACGGTCGAAACGCACCGGCTCAGCCTGCGCCGCAAGCTCGGTGTCGATTCGGCCAGCGAGCTGCTGAAGATCGCGGTGACGAACGGCTGGACCACGATCTGACCGGAAGCTGGTGCGCTTGCGGATAATCCGCGCCACATGTCCCGCCCAGAACCGTACCTGAAAACAGCGCCGCCGGGCAACCCGCTGCCGCCGATCACTTTCCCCGAATCGCTGCCTGTCTCGGCGCGGCGCGACGAGATCTCTCAGGCGATCGCGCAGCATCAGGTCGTGATCGTCTGCGGCGAGACCGGCTCGGGCAAGACCACGCAGTTGCCGAAGATCGTGCTGCAGCTCGGGCGTGGCAAGGCCAACACCGGCAAGCTGATCGGCCACACGCAGCCACGGCGCATCGCCGCGTCGAGCGTGGCCAAGCGCATTGCGCAGGAGCTGAACACGCCGCTCGGCGAAGTGGTGGGCTTCAAGGTGCGCTTCCAGGACCGGCTCTCGCCCGGTGCCAGCGTCAAGCTGATGACCGACGGCATCCTGCTCGCCGAAACGCAGACCGACCCGTTGCTGCGCGCCTACGACACGATCGTCATCGACGAGGCCCACGAACGCAGCCTGAACATCGACTTCCTGCTCGGGCACCTGCGGCAGATCTTGCCGAAGCGGCCCGACCTGAAGGTGATCGTGACCTCCGCGACGATCGACGCCGACCGTTTCGCGCGCCACTTCGCGTCGAAAGACGGCCCGGCGCCGGTGATCATGGTATCTGGGCGGCTGTTCCCGGTCGAACAACGCTGGCGGCCGTTCGAAGAGAGCCGCAGTCCTGAGAAAGAGCGCGACCTGAACGATGCGATCTCGGATGCGGTGAACGAGCTGTGGCGAGAGGGCACGGGTGACGTGCTCGTGTTCCTGCCCGGCGAGCGCGAGATTCGCGAAGCCGCCGACCATTTGCGAAAGCACCACCCGCCGGGTGTCGAGGTGGTGCCGCTGTTCGCGCGCCTGAGCCAGCAGGAGCAGGACCGTGTGTTCGAGCCGCACGCCGCGCGCCGCATCGTGCTGGCGACCAACGTGGCCGAAACCTCGCTCACGGTGCCCGGCATCCAGTTCGTGGTCGACGCCGGTACCGCGCGTGTCAAGCGCTACAGCTACCGCAACAAGGTCGAGCAGCTGCTGGTCGAGCCGATCAGCCAGGCGGCGGCGAACCAGCGCGCCGGGCGCTGCGGGCGCGTGAGCGACGGCATCTGCATTCGTCTGTACGACGAGAAAGAATTCAGCGAACGGCCGAAGTTCAGCGACCCGGAGATCATGCGTTCTTCGCTGGCCGGCGTGATCCTGCGGATGAAGTCGCTGCACCTCGGCACGGTCGAAGACTTTCCGTTCCTGGAGCCGCCACCGAAGCGCGCCATCGCCGACGGCTATCAGCTGCTCGCCGAACTCGGCGCGGTCGACGACTTCAACGAGCTCACGCCGATCGGCCGCGAGCTTTCGCGGCTGCCGCTCGACCCGCGCGTGGGCCGCATGATTCTGGAAGCACGCGACCGCCAGGCGCTGAGCGAAGTGCTCATCATCGCCAGCGCGTTCAGCGTGCAGAACGTGCGCGACCGGCCCGTCGAACAAGCCCAGGCAGCCGACGCCGCGCACAAGAAGTTCGACGACGAACGTTCCGAGTTCCTCGGCGACCTGAAGTTGTGGAAGTGGCTCGAAGACAGCAAGGGCGGGCAGGGCAGCGCCGCCCTCGGCGCTTCCAATAGTCCCAAAGTGTCGCAGCGCAAGCAGGAACAGCTGCTGCGCGACAACTTCATCTCGCCGCGCCGGGTGCGCGAA
>JAYVTD010000342.1:0-2042 GCA_043774765.1 Rhizobacter sp.
CTGGCAACAGCTTTGAATGAAGTGCGTGACTTTCGTGCTGCCGGCCGGGTCGAGCGGGCCGTTGTTGGTGACGAGGCCGATGCGAAAGCCGGCGATGGCTGCATAGCCGCAGACCGTCGCCGGCCCGTAGTCGGGTTTGAATTCGAGGAAGTCGGAGCCGTCGACGATGCGTGCGATCACGTGGCGCATCTCGACCGGCTTTTTCATGTCGGCCGCAAACAGACCGAGCAGGTCTTCGGCGTCGGCTTTCGGTGCCGGGCCGTCGGGCCAGGAGGCCTGCGGTTGCCAGCCCAACGCGGCGATCAGCTCACGCGCCGTGCCGAGCGCGTGCGCGTCGTCGTCGGCCACGTACTCGGCCAGGCCGGAGACCGTTGAATGCATGTCGGCACCGCCGAGTGCTTCGTCAGTGGCGACTTCGCCGGTCGCGGCTTTGAGCAGCGGCGGCCCGGCGAGGAATGCGCGCGCCCGGCCGCGCACCATGATCACGTGGTCGGACAGGCCAGTCATGTAGGCGCCACCAGCCGTCGACGAACCGTGCACGACGGCGATCACCGGCAGCCCTGCGGCCGAGAGCCGCGCCAGCATGTAGAACGCGCTGCCGCCGTGGATGAATTGCTCGACGCGGTACTTCAGCAAATTGGCGCCGGCCGACTCGACCAAGTGCACGAAAGGCAGCTTGTTCTCGAGTGCGATGGCTTGGGCACGCTGCAGCTTTTCCAGCCCTTGCGGTTGCAGCGCGCCGGCGTCGATGCCGGCATCGTCGGCGACCAGCATCACGCGTGTGCCGCTGACCACACCGATGCCTGCGATCACGCCACCGCCGGGCACCGACTTCTCGGGGTCGGGCACGTCTTGCAGCCAGCCGGCGAGCGTGGAGAGTTCGAGAAAGGGCACGCCGGGGTCTAGAAGGCGGGCGACACGCTCGCGCGGCAGCAGCTGGCCGCGTTTGTCGAACAGGGCTTGTGCGCGGGCGCTCGCAGCGCGTGTGCGGGCTTCGAGCGCACGCCACTGTTCGATCAGGCCAAGGCCGTGCGCGCGGTTGGCGGCGAAAGCATCGCTGCCGGTGTCCAGACGAAGACTGAGTGCTGGCATGCTCAGCCTTGCAATACCTTGGGCGTGGTCGCGAACTGGAAACCGTCGAATGGCGCGTTGCTGCCACCCGTGCCCACTTCGGGCCAGATGCGCTTGGCGTTCGGTGCTGCGCCGTCGATGCGCAAACACGCACCCGAGATGAAGGCGGCGGCCGGCGACAGCAGAAACACGATCGCAGCCGAGACTTCGCTTTCGGTGCCGAGCCGGCGCAGCGGCACCAGCTCTTTCATGCCGCGGATCGTGTCACGCATCGCCGCGGGGTACTGGTCCATGCCGCTCGACGCGATCCAGCCCGGCGCCACCGCATTGCTGCGGATCGGCGCCCATTCGAGCGCCGCCGTCTCGGTGAAGTTGAGCATGCCGGCACGCGCCGCGCCGGAGTGGCCCATGCCCGGCATGCCGCCCCAGATGTCGGCAATGATGTTGACGATGGCGCAGTCGCCGGCCGCATCGGTGCCCATCCATTGCGTCACACATTCGCGCGCCATCAGGAAGCCGCCGGTCAGGTTGTTGCGCACGACCGCATCCCAGCCCTTGGCGCTGATCGATGCCAGTGCAGACGGAAATTGCCCGCCGGCGTTGTTGACGAGGCCGTCGATGCGCTGGTGGCGTTCGAGCACGGCCGTGACGCTGGCGCGAACCGCTTCTTCTTCGCGAATGTCGCAGGCGTGCGTGGAGCACACACCACCGGCCGCTTCGATTTCGGCGCGAACGGCGTCGAGCTTGTCAGACTTGCGCCCGACGATCGCCACCGCCGCGCCGAGCGCCGCCAATTCGTGTGCCGTGCAGCGCCCGATGCCCGAGCCACCGCCGGTGACGATCACCACCTTGCCGGCAAACAAGCCCGGCTTAAACACCGATCGATACGCCGACATTCACACCCCGAAACGGTTGGCAACCAAGCACTTGCTTGGTGACTTGCCGGGCAGTGTGCACGTCGCCATAATCAA
>JAYVTD010000343.1:0-2813 GCA_043774765.1 Rhizobacter sp.
GCTCAAACACGCGCGCGAGAAGCTCGAACGCAAACAGGTGCCGCTGATCGTGGCTAACGTCGGTCCCGCCACCTTCGGGCAGGACGACAACGCGCTGACCCTGGTCGACTCAACAGGCACGCGCGAGCTGCCGCGGGCCGACAAGCTGACGCTGGCGCGGCAACTCGTGGCCGAGATTGCCACGCGGCTCGCGGCCCGGTAACGCGTTCTCAACCGCCTCCCCTGGGGGCTGCACCCGAGGTTTGCTCCCGATGTCGGTGATCGATGTGAAAGTGCTCGACGCGCGCATGGCGTCGCAACTCCCGGCCTACGCCACCGCCGGCAGCGCCGGGCTCGACCTGCGCGCCTGCCTGGACGCGCCGCTCGTGCTCAAGCCCGGCCAGACCGAGCTGATCCCGACCGGCCTGTCGATCCACATCGGTGACCCGGGCCTGGCGGCCGTGATCCTGCCGCGCTCCGGGCTCGGCCACAAACACGGCATCGTGCTCGGCAACCTCGTCGGCCTGATCGACTCCGACTACCAGGGCCCGCTGATGGTGAGCTGCTGGAACCGCGGCAGTACCGACTTCACGCTGCAGCCGATGGAGCGCATCGCCCAACTCGTGATCGTGCCGGTGGTGCAGGCCGCATTTCGGGTCGTCACCGAGTTCGGCGCATCCGACCGGGGCGAGAGCGGTTTCGGCTCGACCGGGCGGGCCTGAACCTCGCGCCGGCACTGAACTTGTGTGCGTGATTGCACTCGTTGAAAGGCGAGCTTGATCCGGCCAGAATTACAAGAAGTAACTATTGCGCAGTCACAGATCGGGCGATCCAGGCCCGCGCGGGAAATTCATGAAGCATGTGTTGATGGGGGCGGCGGTACTGGGGGTGATGTTTCTGGCCAGCGGGTGCAGGCAGGAGCCGCAGCCAGCCGCGGGTGCTTCTGCCGCGCCGTCGGCGTCGAACGCTGCATCGCGGCCCGGCGCTGGCGCGGTGAGCGTGACCACGGTGCTTGCCACGCAGCGTGACGTCGACGTGGTGCTCGAAGCCACCGGCACCGTCACGGCGCTCAACAGCGTCGACATCCGGCCGCAGGTCAGCAGCGTGATCACCAAGGTCCACATCCGCGAGGGCCAGTTCGTGAAGGCCGGCCAGCCGCTGTTCACGCTCGACACGCGCGCCGACGACGGGAACCTCGCCAGGGCCCGCGCGCAGATGGCCAAGGACATGGCCTCGCTCGCCGACGCACAGCGCCAGTTGCTGCGCAGCCGTGAGCTGCTGGCGCAGAACTTCATCTCGCAAGCCGCGGTCGAAACGAACCAGACGCTGGTAGACGCGCAGCAAGCCGCGGTCGCGGCCGACCGTGCCGCCATCGACGCGGCCCTGGTCGTGCTCTCGTACAACCGCATCACCGCACCGGCCGGGGGCCGCGCCGGCGCGATCAACGTGTTCGCCGGCAGCACCGTGCAACCGGGTGGCGCGGCGCTGGTGACCATCACCCAGCTCGACCCGATCGCGGTGAGCTTCAGCCTGCCGCAGCGCAATCTCCGCGATGCGCTGCAGACGCTGCGCAGCGGTGGGGGCAAGGTGTTCGCCGTGTTGCCCGAAGGGCGCGGCACCAGCACCGGCAAGCTGCAGTTCGTCGACAACACGGTCGACGCCAACTCGGGCACGGTGCGCGTGAAAGCGCAGTTCGGCAACGCCAACGAGGCCTTGTGGCCGGGTTCCTTCGTCGGCGTGCGCCTCGCGATCCAGACGATGAAAGACGCTGTCGTCGTGCCGCAGGCCGCCGTGATCCAGGGGCCGCGCGGCAGCGTGGTGTACACCGTCGACGCCGAGAACAAGGCGGTCTCGCGCCCGGTCGAGGTCTTGTATGCGAGCGGGCCCGACGCGGTGGCCAGCGGCGTGCGCGCCGGCGAGCGCATCGTGCTCGACGGCCGGCAGAACCTGCGCCCCGGTGTCAGCGTGATCGAAATGGCCGCCGACCCGGGCGGCGGGCGGGCGCGCCGGGCCGGTGGCGAGGCCTCGGCAGCAGCTTCGGGCGCGGCATCGGCGGGCACCCCATGAATCTATCGGAACTGTTCATTCGCCGGCCGGTGCTGACGGTTCTGCTCAATGCCGCCATCGTCGCCGCCGGTGTCATCGCCTACACCCGCATTCCGATCGCGGCGCTGCCGAGCTACAACACGCCGGTGATCAACGTGTTTGCCGGCCTGCCGGGCGCTAGCCCGGAGACGATGGCGACTTCGGTGGCGCTGCCGCTGGAAAAACAGTTCTCGACCATCCCGGGCCTGAACATCATCAGCTCCAGCAACACGCTGGGCAGCACCTCGCTGACGCTTGAGTTCGACCAGGGGCGCGACATCGACGCCGCCTCGGTCGACGTGCAGGCCGCGTTGCTGCGCGCCCAGCGCGCGCTGCCGCAGGACATGACTGCGATGCCGTCGTACCGCAAGGTCAACCCGGCCGATGCACCCATCCTCTTCATGGCGCTGACCTCGCCCTCGCTCAGCTTGTCGGACCTGAACGACTACGCCGAGCACCTGATCTCGCCGAACCTGTCCACGATCACCGGCGTGGCCCAGGTCAACATCTTCGGCCAGAAGCGCTACGCGGTGCGGGTGCGCGTCGACCCGCAGGCGCTCGCCGCCCGCAACATCGGCCTGGACGAACTCGGCGCCGCGCTTTCGGCCGCCAACGCCAACACCCCGGTCGGTACGCTCGAAGGCCCGCAGCAGACGCTGACGCTGCAGGCCAACCGGCAACTGCGCAACGCCGCGGAGTTCGCCGACCTGATCGTCAGCAACCGCGGCGGCAACCCGGTGCGGCTGCGC
>JAYVTD010000344.1:0-5275 GCA_043774765.1 Rhizobacter sp.
GCCACGTGGTACTGGCAGCCGCCCATCGAGCGGCCCATCCAGGTGTCGACCAGGTCGAACACCAGCGGCGCGTGCACGTCGATGCTGGGGTGCAGCGCCGACGGTGGGTTCCAGGCGCGGTAACGCACGGCGCCCACAAACTCGCCGACCTTGCCGGTGGCCTGCAGCGGAATCTTGCGGCCGTTGCAGGTGAGCACGTGGCGGTCGCCGACGAGGCCGGTCACCACGACCTGCAGGCGCTCCAACGAAGAATCGACAAAGCGTGCGGTGCCCCCAGGCGCGCCCTCTTCGCCCATCACGTGCCAGGGCTCCAGCGCCAGCCGCACTTCGACGTCCACACCTTCGGCAGAAAAATCGCCCAGCCGCGGGAAGCGGAAGTTCAGATGCGGCGCGAACCACTCGGGCTCGATCTTGTAGCCCGAGTCGGCCAGCTCGGTGATCACGTCGCCCAGGTCTTGCGTGATGAAGTGCGGCAGCATGAAACGGTCGTGCAGCTCGGTACCCCAGCGTTTCAGGCGCTCGGGCCGGTACGGCTTCATCCAGAAGCGCGAGACCAGCGCGCGCATCAGCAGCTGCTGCATCAGGCTCATGCGGGCGTGTGGCGGCATCTCGAACGCGCGCATCTCCAGCAGGCCGAGCCGACCGGTCGGGCCATCGGGCGAGTACAGCTTGTCGATGCAGAACTCGGCGCGGTGGGTGTTGCCCGACACGTCGATCAGCAGGTTGCGCATCAGCCGGTCGATCAGCCACGGCGGGCACTGGCCCTCTTGCGCGGTGATGCGCTTCAATTCGGCGAACGCGATCTCGAGCTCGTAGACAGAATCGTTGCGCGCTTCGTCGACACGCGGCGCCTGGCTCGTCGGGCCGACGAACAGGCCCGAGAACAGGTAAGAAAGCGATGGGTGGTTGTGCCAGTACGCGACCATGCTGGTCAGCAGGTCGGGCCGGCGCAGGAACGGTGAATCGGCCACGGTCGCGCCACCGAGCACGAAGTGGTTGCCACCGCCGGTGCCGGTGTGGCGGCCGTCTAGCATGAACTTCTCGGTCGACAGGCGTGTTTCATGCGCGGCCTGGTACAGGTGCGTGACCTGCTCGACCAGCTCGCCCCAGCTGTGCGCCGGGTGCACGTTGACTTCGATCACCCCCGGGTCGGGCGTGACGCGCAACAGCGCCAGGCGTGGGTCTTTCGGCGGCTCGTAACCTTCGAGGATCACCGGCAGCTTCAGCTCGAGGGCCGTGTCTTCGATGGCGCTCACGAGCTCCAGGTAGTCTTCGAGCAATTCTGTCGGCGGCATGAAGATGTAGAGCCTGCCGCCACGCGGCTCGGCACTCATCGCGGTGCGGGTGATGGACGCCGCCGACTCGAAACGCTTCGGCACCTGAGCTGCGGCTGCGTGGCTCGGCGAGGCGATGGAGGCCACGCGGCCGGCAAAGCGCCACAGGCGGTGGCTCGGCAGCGGTTTGAACGTTTGAGTTTGATCGGGTGGGTGCACCCACGGCAGATCGCTGTCTTTCGCCCACGGCTGCGAGTCGAGAGGCAACCGATAACCCATCGCCGAATCGCCGGGGATCAGGTAACAGCGCTCGCTGCGCAGGAACCACTGCCCGCTCTGCCAGCGCGACGCGCTGCTCGGGTTGCGGGCGACCGGCAGCACATGGCCGACGATCTTGTCCAGACCCTGCGAGAACACGTTGCGGATGCGGTCGCGTTCCAGCTCGTCGCCGAGACGCGCGTCGAACGGGTCGACGTTGATCGGCAGCTTGCGCTCGCGCCACAGGTAGTACCAGACGTCTTCGTGAGCCGGGAACACGAACTCCGGGTTCAGGCCGAGGCGCCTGGCCACACCGGCGAGGAACTTGCGCGCCTCGACTTCGGTGACGCCGTAGTCCTTGTGTTCGTTGGTGAAGAGCTCGGGGTGCGTCCACACCGGCTCTTTGTCTTTGCGCCAATACAGGTTCAGCGACCAGCGTGGCAGCTGCTCGCCCGGGTACCACTTGCCCTGGCCGTAGTGCAGCAGGCCGCCTTGGCCATACTTTGCGCGCAGCTTGTCCATCAGGTCGGCGCTGAGGATGCGTTTGGTCGGGCCCATGGCTTCGGTGTTCCACTCGTCGCCTTCGCGGTCGTCGATCGACACGAAGGTGGGTTCGCCGCCTTGTGTGAGGCGCACGTCGTTGCGGTTCAAGTCGGCGTCGACCTGGTGACCGAGCTTTTCGATCGTGGCCCACTGCGCTTCGGTGTAGGGCAGCGTCACGCGCGGCGCTTCCCAGACACGCGAGACCGACATGTGGTGTTCGAAGATCGTCTCGCAATCGTCGATCGCGCCGCTGACCGGCGCGGCCGAGCCGGGCTCGGGCGAGCAGGCGAGCGGGATGTGGCCTTCGCCGGCGAGCAGGCCCGAGGTCGGGTCGAGGCCGATCCAGCCGGCGCCCGGCAGGAACACCTCGCACCAGGCGTGCAGGTCGGTGAAATCGACCTCGGTGCCGCTCGGACCGTCGAGCGATTTCACGTCGCTCTTGAGCTGGATCAGGTAACCCGAGACGAAGCGCGCGGCGATGCCGAGGTGGCGCATCAGCTGCACCAGCAGCCAGCCGGTGTCACGGCACGAGCCGCTGGCATTCACGAGCGTATCTTCAGGCGTCTGCACGCCGGGCTCCATTCGCACGAGGTAACCGATGTCGCGTTGCAGTTTCTGGTTCAGCGACACCAGCCAGTCGTTGGTCGGCGTCTTCTCGCGCGACACGGCCGCAAGGTAGGCCTGGAACGCAGGCGCGTCTTTCAACTCAGGCGCCTTGACCATGTACGGCGCGAGCTCGCGCGCCACTTCCGGGTCGTAGCTGAACGGGTAGTGCTCGGCCGAGGGTTCGAGGAAGAAGTCGAACGGGTTCAACACCGCCATCTCGGCGACGAGGTCGATCTCGATCCGGAACGAGGTGGTCTTGTCGGGGAACACCAACCGCGCGAGGTAGTTCGACTGCGGGTCCTGCTGCCAGTTGATGAAGTGCGTGGCCGGCGCCACGCGCATCGAATAACTCAGGATGCGGGTGCGCGAGTGCGGCGCCGGGCGCAGCCGCACGATCTGCGGGCCGAGGTTGATCGGTCGGTCGTAGCGGTAGTGCGTGATGTGGTTCAGCGCGACATGGATGGACATTCAGGGCTCCAGAACTTCAGTGAGATGCGCGCAAGGGAAACGGGCACGCGGCCCGCGTGAAAGTGTCAAGCCGCCACGGGCACGAGGAAGTCGCGACTGATGCCCATGCCGAGCGTGCCGACACGTTCGAGAAACTGCGTCAGGTAGGCGTGCAGGCCGGTCGCCAGGATTTCGTCGATGCGGCCGTATTGCAGGTCGGCATGCAGGCGGCCGGCACGCCGCTGCGTTTCGGTCGACTGCTCGTTGCCCACCACTTTCAGGTTCGCCACCACCTCCTGCATGCAGGCGGCGAGCGAGCGCGGCATGTCGGGGCGCAGGATCAGCAGCTCGGCGACCTTCTCGGGCCGAATCACGTTGCGGTAGACCTTGCGGTAGACCTCGAAGCCCGAGACCGAACGCAGGATGCCCGACCAGTGGTAGAAGTCGACCTCGATGTCGCGGCCCGGCGCGCCGCCGTGGTATTCGCTCTCGACGGCATGGAACTTCACGTCGAGAAGGCGCGCGGTGTTGTCGGCGCGCTCCAGGAAGCTGCCGATGCGCAGGAAGTGGAAGGCTTCGTCCTGCAGCATTGTGCCCACCGTGACCCCGCGAGATAGATGCGAGCGGAACTTGACCCACTCGAACAGGCTGCTCGGGTCGCGCAGGTAGGCGTCGCTGGCGACCTTGCGCTGGAATTCGAGCCAGGTCTGGTTCTGCGTTTCCCAGACTTCGGTGGTCAGCGTGCCACGCACCGCGCGGGCGTTTTCGCGCGCCGCCTGCAGGCAGTTGCGGATGCTCGAACCGTTGTCTTCGTCGCTGACCATGTAGCGGATTACGCTCGCGGGTGTGACTTCGCCGTGGCGTTTGGCGAAATCACTGGTCAGCTCGCTGATGCTGAGCAGGCCTTTCCAGCCCTTGTCGGCCGCATCGGCCGATTGCGGCAGCAGCGACGCTTCGTAGTTCACGTCCAACATGCGCGCGGTATTTTCTGCCCGCTCCATGTAGCGTGCCATCCAGAAGAGGTGATCGGCGGTTCTAGAAAGCATGTCCTTGTCTCCTCGTTTCAGGCTTCGAGCACCCAGGTGTCTTTCGTACCGCCACCCTGTGAAGAGTTGACGACCAGCGAGCCTTCTTTCAGCGCCACGCGGGTGAGGCCGCCCGGCACCATCTGCACGTCCTTGCCTGAGAGCACAAACGGTCGCAGGTCGATGTGGCGCGGCGCGATGCCACTTTCCACGTAGGTGGGGCAGGTCGACAGGCTCAGCGTCGGCTGCGCGATGTAACCCGCGGGATTGGCGAGCAGCGCCTTGCGGAAGTCCTCGATCTCGGCCTGGGTGGAGGCCGGGCCGACCAGCATGCCGTAGCCGCCCGCGCCATGCACTTCTTTCACGACCAGTTCGGCCAGGTGGTCGAGCACGTAGCCGAGCTCTTCTTTCTCGCGGCACAAATACGTCGGCACGTTGTGCAGGATCGGCTTTTCGTCGAGATAGAACTCGATCATTTTGGGCACATAGGGGTAGATCGACTTGTCGTCGGCCACGCCGGTGCCGATGGCGTTCGACAGCGTCACGTTGCCGGCGCGGTAGGCCTTGAGCAAGCCGGCGCAGCCGAGCGTCGAATCCTTGCGGAAGACCTCGGGGTCGAGGAAGTCGTCGTCGACACGGCGGTAGATCACGTCGACGCGCTTCGGGCCTTGCGTGGTGCGCATGTAGACGAAGTTGTCCTTGACGAACAGGTCTTGCCCTTCGACCAGCTCGATGCCCATCTGCTGCGCCAGGAACGCGTGTTCGAAGTAGGCGCTGTTGTGCATGCCCGGCGTGAGCACCACGACCGTGGGTTCGTTGACCGACGCCGGCGCGACCGAGCGCAGCGTTTCGAGCAGCAGGTCGGGGTAGTGGGCCACCGGGGCAATCCGGTGCTGGGCAAACAACTCCGGGACCAGCCGCATCATCATCTTGCGGTCTTCGAGCATGTAGCTCACGCCGCTGGGCACGCGCAGGTTGTCTTCGAGCACGTAGTAGCGGCCCGCGCCATCGGCGTCGGCAGCGCGGATGATGTCGATGCCCGAGATGTGCGAGTAGATGCCGCCCGGCACGTCGACGCCCTTCATCTCGGGGCGGTACTGCGCGTTGGTCAGCACCTGCTCG
>JAYVTD010000345.1:0-8943 GCA_043774765.1 Rhizobacter sp.
CTTGCCGCTGGTGACCACGGCGTCGTCGATCGGCCAGCCGAGCACTGCCTCGGCGCCGCGGGCGAAGCTCGTTTCCATGTCGGCGATGGTGCGCACGCCCGATTGCACGTGGCCGATGCTGCGGGTCACGCCGGGGGGCGCGCTGTTGTCGGCGAGGCGGCGCTCGTCGGACAGGTCGATGATCGAATACTTGAAACACGGCAGCACTTCGCGCGGCAGCTCTTTCAGCGGCCGGCCCTTGATCAGCAGCGTGCTGCCGCTGGCATGCAGCGTGATGATGGCCTGCGATTGGGCTGGGTCGGCGGCCATGAAGGCCGGTACCTCGATCATCAGGTTGGCCGAAGGCTGGGCCTGCAGCAGGTCGTTCAACAGGCTTTCGCTGACGATGTTCAGCGAAACCCGGGCGCCACTGGCCGGCCAGACGCTGCCGACGGCGTGCAGCAGCTGCGCCACGTCGAGTTCGGCGTCGGGGCGCAGCGGGAACACCGTGAGGCGCGTGGCCGACACCGAACGGTTGCGGTCGATGAATGGCGAGTAGCCGAGGGCGATCTGGCCCAGGATGGCAGGGTCACTCAAGGACGCTCCCCGGTGGTTGGAGGTTTGACGGGTTCGAAGGCTCAGCCGTTCACATAGTTGAACAGCGACAGGCGCTGCACCATCGCATAGGCTTTGAGCGCCGCATCGTAGCCGGTCTGCTGGTTGGCAAAGTCCGAAATCGCCTGCGTCAGGTCGAGCGACTCGGCATTCGTGCGTTCCGTCGTGCTGGCGAGCTTCTGCGCCGCGAGCCGGCCGGTCACGGCCTCGACCCGGTTCATCGCCGTGCCCATCTGCGCCCGCCCGCCCTGGATCTGCCCGAGCACGGCGTCGAGGTTGGACAGGTTGGTGGAGTTGCTCTGCACGATCTGGGTGCTGGTGCGCGACGCTGTCTTCAGGTCGGCGATGGCCTGGTCGAGCGCGTCGAACACGCTCAGGCTGCTGCTCGCCGGACGCAGCTCGAAGGCGTCGCCGTTGGCCGGCGCGCCGGAGATGCTGGCCGACATGCCGTCGACCTGGATCGCCTGCGACTGGCCCGGCGTGAACGCCACATTGGTCTGCGCCGTGGCCAGGCCGTCGCGCAGCACCGAGTAGGTGGTCACGCCGGCCGCCACGCTGAACTGGATGCTGTACGTCGAGGACGTGAGCGCGCTCGGGTCGGTGACGCGCCCGCTGTCGATCCAGGCGCCGCCGGTCGCGGTGGTGGCGCGGGTTTCGAACACGCCGTTGCCGGAGCGCGCGCGCATCCACGGGCCCTGCCCGTCCATGCTGAGCGGCAGCGTTTCGCCCGAGCCGGCGAGTGCCGCGCCCTCGCCGCCCTGGTACTGCACACCGCCGCCGGCATCGACGAAGGGCCGCTGGTCGACGGCCTGGCCGGCGAACAGGTGGTTGCCGGCGCCGTCGTCGCGGTTCGCCACCGCGAACAGCTGGTTGCGGATCGCGCTCAGGTGGTCGGCCAGGATCGCGCGGTTGGCGTCGTTGTAAGTGGCGTTGCCGGCCGCCACGAGGTGCTCACGCGCTTGCTGCAGCAGTTCTTCGGCATTGCCGAGCGCACCTTCGGTCAATGTGACGGCGTTGTTGCTGGCGTCGACCGCACGCTGGCTCGCGCTGATGCGCGCTTCGCTGGCCATGGCACGCTCGACGCGCGCCGCTGCGGCCGGGTCGTCGCCGGCGCGGTTGACGCGCTTGCCGGTGGTCATCTGTTCGTTGGCCTTGACCAGCGCGGTCTGCCGGTTCTGCAGCGCTTCGATCGAATGCTGATAGGCGTTGGCGGTGCTGATGCGCATGGAATGGAAGCTCTCTGATTAATACGCTGCGCGGCCCGGCGCTTCAGGCGCCGCCGGTCTGCAACAGGGTCTGGAAGATGGTCTGCGCGACCTGAAGAATCTTGGCCGCGGCCTGGTAACTCTGCTGGAACTGGATCAGCCGCGCCGCTTCTTCGTCGAGGTTCACACCGACCTCGTTGGAGCGTGCGGTCTTGGCGTCGTCGGCCAGCACGGTCGATATCTTCGAGGCCATCGTGCCGCCCTGCACCCGGACGCCCACGCTCGCCAGCGCGCTGGCGTAAGCGTCGGTGATGTTCATGCCGGTCTGCGTGGCGCTGCGGCCGACGAGCGCGGTCTCGCCCAGCTTCACGAAGGCGAGCGCGTTGCCGTTGTTGCCGGCCGGCGAGACGGTCGACGCCACGCGCAGCGTGTCGCCGCTCTTCGGCACACCGTCGAGGCTCATCGCAAAACCGCCGAGCGTGATCGGCGAGCCAGGCGTCCAGGTGCCGGTGCCGGTGGTCACGCTCGTGCCGTCGTCGAGCGTCCAGTTGTAGTCGCCGGTGTTCGAGGTGAAGACAAAGTTAGCCGAGAGACTCGGCACGCTCGCAGCGCCCGTCGCCAGCACTGAAGCCACGCTCGCCGTGCCGCGGTTGTCGACGCCAGCGCTGCCGGTGAAAGGTGATGCCGCGGCCAGACCGCGCGGGGCGGTCAATACGAGCCGCATGTTCTGCGCCGCGGTGGCCGCCGGCTGCACAAGGAAGCGGTCGCCGTTCTGTGCCGTGCCGGCATTCAGCCGGATCGTCAGGCCGTCGATGTTCACCCCGGCCGCGAGCAGCGCCGGCGTGAACGGGCTGCCGGTGACGGCCTGGCCTGCGGGCTGGCGTGTGATGCTGTAGTTGGCGCCGTCGAACAGCAGCTCATAGTTGCTGGCCTGCACTTGCGCCGGGTCGGTCACGCTGGCGCTCAGTTGGGCGCTGCCGGCGTTGCTCGAAGAAGGCAGCACACGCGCATCGCTGGTCGCAAGGATCGGCGCGCCGCGGCCCGCCGGCTGGCCCAGGTCGAGCCCGAGCGACTGCTGCCGGTTCAGGGCCCCGCTGATCGCGGTGGCCATCTGGCCGAGCAGGCGCGTGGCCTCGCTCAGGTCTTCGTTCTGGAACCGCAGCAGCCCGGAGATCGCGCCGCCGGAAAACGACGAGGCCGAAATCAGCCGGTCGCTCGACCCGTCGCGCAGCGCCACCTGCGCCTTGGCCGGGTCGAAGCTGTCGGGCACGACCTTCAGCGAATTGACGACGCTGCCGAGCACCAGGTTCTGGCCGGCGCCGATGAAAACGCCGAGGCTGCCGTCTTCGGCCGGCTGCGTGGTCACGTTGATGAGCTTGCCGATATCGCTGACGATGCGGTCGCGCTCGTCGAGCAGCTGGTTCGGCGGCTGGCCGCTGCCCTTGAGTGCGCTGATCTGTTCGTTCAGCCGGCCCACCTGCTGCGCCAGCGAGTTGACGGCGGTGACCGCCGAGCGCATGTCGAGCATGACCCCGCTTTGCAACGCCGAGAGTTGTTCACCGGCGTTGCGAAAGCGCGAGGCCAGTTCCTGCGCGCTGCTGAGCGCGACCTGGCGGGCCGACGAATCGGTGGGGTTGCTCGACACGTCGACAAACGCGTTGAGCAGGCTGCCGGCCGCGGCACCGATGCCGTTGTTGCCGATCGGAAACACGCCTTCGAGCTGGGTCAGCTTGTCGAGCCGTGCGCTGTCGGCGGCGGCCACCGAACTCGCGGCGCCCGCCTGGATCGTCAGCAACTCGTTGTAGGCGCGCTGCACCGTCACCACGTTCACGCCCTTGCCGAAGAAGCCCGAGCCGGTGAACTGCCCTGCCGCGTCGGCGAGCTGCACGCTCTGGCGCGAGTAACCCGCTGTGTTGGCGTTGGCGATGTTGTTGCCGGTGGTCTGCAAGGCCGCGTAGCTCGCGAACATTGCCGACTTGCCGATCGAAAGAAGTCCACTCATGGTCGGGTCTCTTCGTCAGGCGCTTCAGACACTCGCCCGCTGCAGCCGCAAGGTGGTGTTGATCACACGCGAGAGCTTGTCGGCGTAGGCCGGGTCGGTGGCGTAGCCAGCGCGCTGCAAGCCTTGCGCAAACCCGTCGGCGTTGTTGCCGGCGGCCACGACACTGGCGTAGCGCGGGTTGTCTTTCATCAGCTGCGCGTAGTCCTTGAACGAGGCCTCGTAGCTCGGGTAGACGCGGAACTTCGCGACCAGCTTGCGGGCCTGACCGTCGATCACTTCGGTCGTGGTGATCGAGGTGGTGGCGCCCTTCCAGCTGGCACCGGCCTTGATGCCGAACAGGTTGAACGCGCTCGAGCCATCGGCGTTGCGGATCTGCTGCTTGCCCCAGCCCGACTCGTGCGCCGCCTGCGCCACCATGAACGTGGCCGGGATGCCGGTATCGGCTTCGGCCGCCTTGGCCGCTTGGGTGTGCACGCGCACGAAGTCGCTCTGCGTGCTGCTGAGTCTGGCCGCCGGCTCGCTGCTCGCTGCCGCACCCGCCGCCGCGGCCGCGGGCACGGCCAAAGCGGGCGGCGCGCTGCCGTTCATCTGGCGTTCGAGCTGGCGCATGATCACGTCGCTCAGCCCGCCCTTCAGGCCGGTCAACTGGTTCGCGAACTGGGTGTCGAGCATCTCGGTGCCCATCTGCGTGCCGGCGTTGTCGAGCATGCCCGACGACATCGTCGCTTCACGCATGCTCTTCATCAGCTGCTGCATGAAGAGCGCTTCGAATTGTTTGGCCGCCATCTTGATGGCGGCCTTCGGGTCGCTGGCGGCGCGGGCTTTGAGCGCGTTGCCGGCCGGGTCGCGCAGCGCGTCGAGTGAGGCGCTGCTGTCGATGCTGCCGGAAGGCAGACGCGAGATACCCATGTCAGATCACCTCGATCTCGGCGTTCAACGCGCCGGCGGTTTTCATCGCTTGCAGGATCGCGAGCAGGTCTTGCGGCGTGGCGCCGAGCGAGTTGAGCGCTTTCACGACGTCGGCGAGCTTGGTGCCGGCAGGAAGCGTGATCAGCGAGCCCGGCTCTTGCCTGATCGTGATGTCGGCCCTTTCCTTGGCCACCGTGCTGCCGCCCGACAAGGCCGACGGCTGGCTGATGACCGGCGTGGTACTGATCGTGACCGACAGGCTGCCGTGCGCCACGGCACACGCGTTCAGCGTGACGTTCTGGTTCACCACCACCGAGCCGGTGCGGGCGTTGATGACGATCTTGGCGCTGGCCGCGGCCAGCTCGAGCGGCAGGTTCTCGATCTCGGCCAGGAAGGTCACGCGCGCGTCGGAGCCTTCGGGCATGCGCACCCGCACCACCCGGCCGTCGAGCGCCTGCGCCGTGCCTTCGCCCATCTTCCGGTTGATGGTGCGGGCCACTTCGCGCGCGGTGTTGTAGTCGTTGGCGTTGAGGTCGAGCTGCAGCGTGTCGCCGACGTTCAGCGAGGTCGGCACCGCACGCTCGACCGTGGCGCCTTCGGGCACACGCCCCGCGCTCAGGTGGTTGATCTGCACCTTGGAGCCGGCCGCCGAAGCACCGGCACCGCCGACGATCAGGTTGCCTTGGGCCAGCGCGTAGATCTGGCCGTCGGCGCCCTTCAGCGGCGTGGCGATCAGCATGCCGCCGCGCAGTGATTTGGAGTTGCCGAGCGACGAGACATTCACGTCGATCTGCTGGCCCGGCTGGGCGAACGGGGGCAACTGCGCGGTGACCATCACGGCCGCCACGTTCTTGAGCTGCATGCTGGTGCCCGGCGGCAGGCTCACGCCCATCTGCTGCAGCAGCGCGTTCAGGCTTTGCTGCGTGAACGGGGCCGAGGTGGTCTGATCGCCGGTGCCGTCGAGGCCGACGACCAGGCCGTAGCCGATCAACTGGTTGAAGCGCACACCCTGCACGCTGGCCACTTCTTTCAGCCGCATCGCGTGGGCCGGGTCCGGCCACCACAACGCGGCGCTGGCCATCAGCGTGGCCAGCACGATGAGTGCGCGGATCAGCTTGTCGGTGGCGTTGGAAAGAGGGGTGAGCATGGTGGGAGCATCCGTTGATGTTCCCGATTCTGGGCAAACTTAAACCGGCAGAACGCTCAAAAAGAAGCGCCCCAACCAGCCAATTCCC
This sequence comes from Rhizobacter sp., assembly GCA_043774765.1. Lineage (GTDB taxonomy): Bacteria > Pseudomonadota > Gammaproteobacteria > Burkholderiales > Burkholderiaceae_C > LMDS01. The sequence continues at coordinate 5,946 of JAYVTD010000345.1, forward strand.
TGCGCATCGGCCTGGGCGCCGCGGCCGCGTTGCTCGATGCGCACATTGGCGATCTGCGCCGAGGGCACGCTGTTGCCGCTGACGATGGCGCGCGGATCGACCTGGCCCGAAAAACGCAGCACGTCGACGTTGTGGTTCACGCCGATCTGCTTTTCCCCGGCGATGATCAGGTGGCCGTTGGGCAGCACTTCGACCACCGTGGCGGTGATCGTGCCCGAGAAGTCGTTGCTGTTCTCGGTGCTGCCCTTGCCGGCAAAGGTGTTGCCCGAGGTGGCACCAATGGTGGCGCGCGCTGCGGTGAAAGAGTTCGCGGCGATGCCCGGAATGGCGGTCACGCCGGCCGAGAGGCCACCGGTCTTGTCGATCGAGCTCGTGCTTTTCTGCGTGGCGCTCACCTTCTCGACGATCTGCACCGTGATCATGTCGCCGACCAGGCGTGCGCGGTGGTCTTCGAACAGCGGGCGGTACTGGCCCGACTGAAAGATCGAGCCGTTGTTCGGCGCCGCCTTGGCCACGACCGGCGCAGGCCGCGCCGAGGTGGGCTGCGTGATGTCGACCGGCGGGCGGGCGTTGAGGATTTCGCAGCCGGCCAGGGCCAGCGCGCTCGCGAGCAAGGTGAGGCGGTACAGGTGGTTCATCATCAGCCTCAGAGCTGCGACAGGCGCTGCAGCATTTCGTCGGAGGTCTTGATGGCCTTCGAGTTCAGTTCGTAGGCACGCTGCGTCTGGATCATGCCGACCAGTTCTTCGACCACGTTCACATTCGAGGTTTCGACGAAGCCTTGCTGGATCTGACCCAGGCCGTTCTGCCCGGCCGTGCCGGTGTTGGGCGTGCCCGATGCGGCCGTCTCGGTGTAGATGTTCTGCCCCTTCGGGTCGAGCCCGGCCGGGTTCACGAAACTGGTGAGCGTGAGCTTGCCCACGCTCTGCGGCGCGGCCTGGCCCGGCAGCACGACGCTGACCGTGCCGTCGGCGCCGATCGTCACGCTCTGCGCGGTGGCCGGAATGGTGATGCCGGGTTGCACCGTGTAGCCGTTGTTGGTGACGAGCTGGCCGGTGGCGTTGACCTGGAACGAGCCGTCGCGCGTGAAGCCGTTGGTGCCGTCGGGCATCTGGATCTCGAAGAAGCCCTGGCCGCTCACGGCCACGTCGAGCGGGCCGCTGCTTTGCTGCAGGTTGCCCTGGCTGAAGCTGCGCGAGGTCGCCACGGCGCGTGTACCCAGGCCGACCTGCAGGCCGGTGGGCAACGTGGTCTGGTCGCTGCTGTTGGCGCCGGCCTGGCGCAGGTTCTGGTACATCAGATCTTCGAACACGGCATGCGAGCGCTTGTAGCCGTTGGTCGAGGCGTTGGCCAGGTTGTGGGCGATGGTGTCCAGCTGGGTCTGCTGGGCCTCCATGCCGGTATCGAAATCCACAGGGAACGCATCATGGTGGGGCTCCGGTCAATGGTGCCGATGATGTCGGTCCGGCGCCGTCGGGATGCGTTGAAAAGAGCGGGGTTGTGGGCCTTCTTCCGGATTATGCGAACCCACTGCGAGCGTCCAGCAGGATCGAACAGGTGCCCAATTCCCCCGCACTTCCAGCCTTGGCCCGGAACCCCCGCTCGCAACAATGCCTGATGAACGATTACAGGCATCTGCAGGCGCTGTGCAGTGATTTCGACCGAAGGGAACTCAGCCATGCACGCTTCATGGAAGAGTGCACCCGGCTGATCGCGGCCGAGATCGGCTGCTCGCGCGTCGGGATCTGGCTGTTCGAGGACGTGACCGACGGCCGTGCTCTGCGCTGCCTGAGCTTCTACGACGGCGCGAAGGATCGGATGACGCGCGTGCCCGACGAAACCAGCGGTCAGGTGGGTGCCTATTTCGAAGCGCTGGAACAGGTCGGCCACGTGCTCGCGAACGATGCGCGCAACCACCCCGCCACGGCCGGGTTCTTCAGCGACAGGGTCGGTGTGAATAGCGTTCGTTCGTTGATGGCGGCCTCGTTCTCGGTCAACGGGTGCCTCTTCGGTGCTTTCACGTGCACGCAGACGAAGGTCACCGAATGGTCCCCGGCGCAGCTCGCCGATCTCAAGCGCATGGGCGCACGCGTCAGCCTGGCGCTGGCCAATGCCTCGCGCACGAGCCAGCCCACCCTGCCGATGCCGCTCTAGTGTGAGGCCTTCATGACACAACTGATCAACCACCTTGCAGAGATCACCGGTTTCCGCGACCGCGACCAGCTCGACGCTTCGGTGGTGCGTGCCGTTCACGACGTGATGCGCCCGCTGGCCGTGGGCATCTACCGCTGCGTCGGCGAGGCCGACGGCCAACGCTGGCTGACACGCGCACGCATCGCACGCGACGACCCGGCGGCCACGGCCGACCCGCCGTGGACCGATATCCACCTGCTGCCCGAACTCGACACCGTGCCGGCACGCCGTGAAGCCCTGGTCACCGGTCAGATGGTGACCACGGGGCACAGGCCGCAGACCAGCCATTTCCCCATTGCCACCGAACGCGAAGTCGTGGGTGTGCTGGAAGTGCAGACTGCCGGCCCGCTGCGCCCGGGCGACCGGGCGATGGTGGCGACCATCGTCCGCATCTACGGCAACTTTCACGACCTGCTCGACCACAGCGAGCGCGACCCGCTCACCGGCCTGCTGAACCGCCAGACCTTCAACGCCGCGCTGATGGCGCGCACGAAAAGGAACTCTGACTGCGACAAGCCGGAGTCGGGCCGGCGCGCCGCTGTGGGGGGCGCAGCCCTGTGGCTCGGCGTGGTCGACATCGACCACTTCAAGCGCGTGAACGACACCTACGGGCACCCGATCGGCGACGAGGTTTTGCTGCTGCTGTCGCGGCTGTTGCGATCGAGCTTTCGACATGTCGACCGGCTCTACCGCTTCGGCGGCGAAGAATTCGTGGTCGTGCTCGACTGCGTGGTGGCCGAACAGGCCAGCGTGGCCTTCGAGCGCTTGCGCGCCAACGTGGAGCGGTTCGACTTTCCGCAGGTCG
>JAYVTD010000346.1:0-7719 GCA_043774765.1 Rhizobacter sp.
GCGCGTTCAAGATGCTCGCACGGGTCAGCAAGATCATGGAACAACTGGTGCACGCGTGGGACGTGCTCGCCACGATGACGCCGCCCGAGTACTCGGCGATCCGTCCGTACCTGTCGAACAGCAGCGGCTTCCAGAGCTGGCAGTACCGCTGCGTCGAATTCACGCTCGGCAACAAGAACGCGGCCATGCTGAAGCCGCACGCCCACCGCCCGGAAATCCTCGCGCGTGTCGAAGCGGCTTGGCGCGCGCCGTCCTTGTACGACGAATCGCTGCGCCTGCTCGCGCGCCGTGGCCTCGCCGTCCCGGCGTCGGCACTCGAACGCGACTGGACCAAAGCCCACGAAGCCAATGACGCCGTCGAACAGGCCTGGCTCGTCGTCTACCGCGACCCGAAAGCGTATTGGGACCTGTACCAGCTCGGCGAAGAACTCACCGACCTCGAAGACACCTTCCGCCTCTGGCGCTTCCGCCATGTCACGACGGTCGAGCGTGTGATCGGCTTCAAGCGCGGCACCGGCGGCACTTCGGGCGTGGGTTACCTGCGCAAGATGCTCGACGTGGTGCTGTTCCCTGAGATCTGGAAGCTGCGCACCGACCTGTGAGTCGAATCAGCGCGGCTCGGCCCGCAGCACATCTTCGATGCGCGTGAGCAGGGCCTGGTTCGGCACTCGCGAACCATTGACAGCGAACGCGAAGTTGTCGGCCATCGTTTCTTCGGGGTGCAGGATGTAGTTCGTATTGCCGCCGAGCCGCGCGAGGTAGTCGGGCACTTGTTGAGGTTCGTGCCAAACCGGTTGATCGTCGAGCAACACCGGCAGCGTAGGCCGCGCTGCGCCTCCCGGTATCACTTCGAGCAAGCGCACCTGCATCACGCTGAAGAATGACTCACCCTGCTTCAGGTCAGCACGGCCGGCCATCAGCAGCGGCATCAAGGCCACGCTGCGACCTTCGACCGTGGTGCGCATCAGGTGGCGGTCGAAAGGTGCGTCGGGGTTCGCGATGCGCTGCGGCAGCCACGCCGCTGGCCACTGCAGCGGTTCGGCGCTCTCGAACCCGATCGTCGTGTACAAGCGAGTTGCCAGGCCCGGCGCGTGTCGTGAAACCACATGGAACAGCTCGTGCGCCAGGATGTAGGCGTCAGCCTCGGCCTTGTCTGGCAGGCCTGCCAGCGGCAGCACCACGGCGCGGCCGCGCGTGTAAGGGTTGCCGAACGCGTCACGCCCGTTGGTGCTGATCAGCAGCAGCTCGGCGGGCAGCGGCACCTGCAGCGCGGCAAACTTCGGCGCAAGCCGCTCCAGCGCTTTACGCCAGCGCACCTGCTGCGCTTCGGTCCAGGCCAGCACCGACTCGGCGCTGAAAGCGCGAAATTCCTCGACGCTCACCGGCGACGTGCGCCCGAGCGTGGAGGCGCGTTGCAACTGGCTCGTCAGCGGCATCCATTCGTCCACGGCGCCGAGCAGCGCACGGCCTTGCGCGACGCTGGCGAAACGCACCGTCGTGCCGGGAAAGCCGGTGAACACCGCCTGGGCTTGCGCTGCACCGCAGAGCAGCGCAAGCCCGAGCACGAACGCGCCATGCAGCCACCCCCTTCGCTGATATCCGATCATCACGCCGTCCTTACAGAGGCGCGATGCTATGACAGCGAACCGTCAAATCTTCAGCCCAGGTTCACCGGCACGAAGATCTTCTCGCCGTCGCGCTGCACCAGCAGCGCCACGCTCTTCGGCTTGCCCTGCATCACGGCCTTGACCTGCTCGATCGACTGCACCGGCTTGCCGTTGATCGCGAGCAGCACGTCGCCTTCTTCGATGCCGGCCTTTGCCGCCGGGCCGGCAACGCCTTCGACCACCAGGCCTTGTTCGATCTGCGACTGCCGGCGCTCCTCTCGTGTCAGCGCGCGCAGCGACAGGCCGAGCTGACCTTGCGGCGCCGCGCCGTCGGCCTCGGCCACCTGCGAGGCGCCGGCGTCTGCGGCCAGCAGCTTCGCTTCGATCTCGCGCGGCGCTTTGTCGCGCCACACGGTCAGCTTGACCTTCTCGCCCGGTGCCGAAAGACCGATCAGGCTCGACAGCGCGCCCGAGCGCAGCACCGGCTCGCCGTTCACTTCGGTCACCACGTCGCCCGCCTTCAGCCCGGCGGCCGCGGCCGCACTGTTCGGCGCCACGTTGGCGATCAGCGCACCGTCGGGCTTCTTCAAACCGAAGGACGCGGCCAAAGCCTGGTTCAGGTCCTGCACCGTCACGCCCAGGCGGGCGTGGCTGGCTTTGCCGGTCGCGACGATCTGGTCCTTGACCTTCAGCGCCACGTTGATCGGGATCGAAAAACTCAGGCCCTGGAAGCCGCCGCTCTGCGAATAGATCTGCGCGTTGATGCCGACCACCGCGCCACTGCCGTCGAACAGCGGGCCACCCGAGTTGCCGGGGTTCACCGCCGCGTCGGTCTGGATGAACGGCACCACCGCATCGCCCGGCAGCGAGCGGCCCTTGGCGCTGACGATGCCTTGTGTGGCGGTCTGCTCCAGCCCATACGGCGCGCCGATCGCGAGCACCGGGTCGCCCACTTCGAGCTGGCGCGCATCGCCGAGCCGCACGATGGGCAGGCCGGTCGCGTTGATGCGCAGCACGGCGATGTCGGTGGTCGCATCCGACCCCAGCACCCTGGCCGAGAACTCGCGCCGGTCGCTGAGCTTGACGGTCACTTCCTTGGCTTCGCGCACCACGTGCGCGTTGGTCAGGATCAGGCCGTCGCTGCTGATGATGAAGCCCGAACCCATGCCCTTGAACGGCACCTGCCCACCTTGCTGGCCGCGGCCCTGGAAACCGGGCATGCCACGGAAGAACTTGAAGAACGGGTCGTTCTCGATGCCGGGCGGCAGGCCCTGCTCTTCGGCAGAAGCCTTGTGCATGCCAGCCACGGTGACACCGACCACGGCCGGGCCCGACTGCTTGAAGATGGCTCGGTAGTTCGGCACGCCCTGCGCGCTGAGCATCGGCACCGGCGGCGGCGTGGCCGCTTCGGGCGCGGGCGTGGTGGCAGCAGCAACGGGCGGCGTTGCCGTGGTCGTGGCCTTGCCTTTCAACCAGGCAGGCATGTCGATCGCACCGGCGGTGGCAACGGTCAGGGCACCGACCGCGAGCAAGGCGGCGCTGAGGGGTTTGAGCTTCATGGCAACTCCTTCGTCTGAAGACAAAGCGGGCAATTCCGCATGCGGCAGAAGATAGGGGCGGCCGGTTAGGGCTCGGTTAGCGCGAGGTTAGGCGAACGTTAAGAAACGGCGGTGAAACTCACCGTCACCCGCAAGCCACCGAGCTTCGAGCGGCCCAGCGCCAGACGCGCGTCGTGCTGCTCGGCCACGCTGCGCACGATCGCCAGGCCCAGGCCCGAGCCCGGCTCGTCGCTGTTCGCGCGGCGGTAGAAGCGGTCGAACACACGCTCGTGGTCTTCGGGCGGAATGCCCGGGCCGCTGTCGTCGACCTGCAGCATCGGCACGCCGGCTTCCATCAACACACGCAGCTCGACCTGGGCATTCGGCGGCGAATACCGCACCGCGTTGTCGGCCAGGTTGCGTACCAACGCCGTCAGGGCCGCCGCGTCGCCATTCACGGGCACCGGCACGTCGGCAAACAAGGCCAGCGCCGTGCTGCGCGATTGCGCCAGCGGCAGCGTATCGGCCACGGCTTGCCTGACCAGCTCGCTCAGGTCGATCCGCGCTGCCGCGGACTGCCGCGCACCGGGCTCGCTGCGCGCCAGCGCCAGCAACTGTTCCACCAGCCGGGCGGCGCGCGTGATGCCTTCAGCGAGCGCGCCGATCGCCGCCGCGCGGGCCGCCTCGTCGGGTGCACGTTGCAGCAACTGCAGTTGCAGCTTCAGCGCCGTCAGCGGCGAGCGCAACTCGTGCGCTGCATCGGCCACGAACGCACGCTGCGTGTTCAGCGACGCACCGAGGCGTTGCAGCAAGGCGTTGAGCGCCTGCACCAGCGGCGCCACTTCGTCGGGCAGGCCTTCGCCGGGCAGCGGCTGCAAGGAATGCTCGTCGCGCTCGCGCACGTCGGCCGCCACACGGTTGAGCGGCGCCAGCGTCAGCGCGGCCAGCCACCAGATCACCAGCGCCAGCAGCGGCGTTATGAAGAGCAGCGGCGCCACGCTGCGCAGCGCTGCGTCGGCGGCGAGCCGCTGGCGAATCCGGCGCGGCTGCGCCACCTGGATCACCCGCGTCGGCGTGGCCACACCGAAGGTGCGCCAGGTCTCGCCTTGCACGTTGATGTCGGCCAGGCCGAGCAAGGCCCGTTCGGGCAAGGTGCTGTGCTCGCGCGAGGCGTAGATGCTGCGGCCGTCGACGGTCCAGATCTGCACCACGAAGTCGAGCTGCTCGTCGTTGAGGGCGTTGGCCTGGCCGGGGGCGATCTCGCCCTGGTCGCGCAGCGACAAGGCCATCTGGCGCAGCTGGTAGTCGAACAATGCTTCGGTCTCGGCCAGCACGTTGCGGTAGGTGAACCAGCCCATCACGAGCGCGGCCGCAGCCAGGATCGCGAGCAGCGAGAGCAGCAAGCGCACGCGGATCGAATTCATGCCGGTGTGCCGGGTTTGCGGCCGACGAAATAACCGACCCCGCGCACGTTCTGGATGAAATCGGCGCCGAGCTTGCGGCGCAGCTGGTGAATGTAGACCGAGACCGCATTGCTCTCGATCTCTTCGCCCCAGCCGTAGAGTCGGTCTTCGAGCTGCGCGCGCGACAGCAGCGCGCCGGGGCGCTGCATCAACGCCTCAAGTACCGCGAACTCTCGCGCCGAAAGCAGCACCGCCACGCCGCCCTGCGTGACCTGCTTCGTGGCCGGGTCGAGCCTGACCCCACCGAACGACAACGCCGTCTCGGCCCGGCCCGCGCCGCGGCGCAGCACGGCGCGGATCCGCGCGCCCAGCTCGTCGAGCTCAAAAGGTTTTACGAGGTAGTCGTCGGCACCGGCGTCCAGGCCGGTCACTTTGTCACCGGGTCCGTCGCGCGCGGTGAGCACGATGAAAGGCGTGATGTCCTGGCGCGCGCGCGCCGCGCGCAGCACGCTCAGGCCGCCGGCGGGGTCGGCCGGCGCGCCCGCGGCGCCGCTGGCCGGCAAGCCGAGATCGAGCAGCACCAGGTCGAAACGCTCGCTCGCGAGCGTGGCATCGGCCGCCGCCGCGTCGCGCACCCAGTCGACCGCGTGGCCTTCGAGCCGCAGCGCCGCGCGCAGGCTTTCGCCGATCATGCGGTCGTCTTCCACCAGCAGCAGGCGCATCAGGGGTTCGCGGGTTGGTTCATCGAGTCGATGCGAAAAGCATACCTTGTGATGCAAATGCGCCGTGACCGCGCGGCCCGGCGCGCGGTATCGTGCGGCCTCACCGCCTCACCGCCATACCCCGCACCGATGCCCAACAACCTGCGCCACACCCTGCTGTCGTTCCGCGACCTGCTCGTCACGTTCGGGCCGTTCATCGTGCTCGCCGCCGCGCTGCTCGGCCTGGCTTACTGGATGCTCGACCCGAACCCGCCGAAAAAGGTCGTGCTGGCAACCGGCGCCGACCAGGGCGCCTACGCCGAGTTCGGCAAGCGCTACGTGCAGGCGCTCAAGACCTACGGCATCACGGTCGAGCTGCGTCCGACGCAGGGGGCGGCCGAGAACCTGCAGCTGCTGCGCGACCCGGCCTCGGGGGTCGACATCGCCTTCGTGCAGGGCGGCGCCGACGAACAGCGTCAAGGCGACAACGATGCCGACGCCACGCTGGTCGCACTCGGCAGCCTGTTCTACGAGCCGGTGTGGCTGTTCTACCGCAGCGATGCGGCGCTGCGCCTGCTGAAAACGCCGACGCTCTCGTCGCTGTCACAACTGCCCGGCTGGCGCCTGAACATCGGTGCCGAAGGCAGCGGCGTGCCGAACCTGATGAACAAGCTGATCGCCGCCAACAACATCGAGCCGGCCACGCTCACGCTGCTGCGCCAGCCGCAAACCCCCGCCGTGGTGGCGCTGCTCGCAGGCGAAGCCGATGCACTCGTGTTCGCCTCGGCGCCGGAATCGCTGATGGTGCAGATGCTGCTGCAAACGCCCGGCATCGCGCTCTACAACTTCGCCCAGGCCGACGCCTATTCGCGCCGCTTCGCCTTCCTGACACCGGTGACGCTGCCACGCGGCGTGGTCGACCTGGCGCGCGACCTGCCGCCGCAAGACGTGCGCCTGGTCGCGCCCACCGCCACGCTGCTGGCGCGCAAGGAAACGCACCCGGCGCTGATCCAGATCTTCGTGCAGGCGGCGCAGCAGATTCACGGTGGCGCCGGCTGGTTCCAGCGCAAGGGCGAACTGCCGATTGCCGCCGGCACCGAAGAGCCGCTCGCCAAGGAAGCGCAGCGTTTTTATGCGAGTGGCGCGCCGCTGTTGCAGCGTTACCTGCCGTTCTGGCTCGCGAACCTGATCGACCGCATGTGGCCCGTGCTGGTGACGATCGTCGCCGCATTGATTCCGCTGTCGCGCACGCTGCCGCCGCTGTACCAGTTCCGCATCCGCAAGCGCATCTTCCGCTGGTACGCGCAGCTGCGCGATGTGGAAGACGCGATCGACAAGCGGCCCGTGCCCGAGCTGTTGAAAGAGCTGCAGGCGATCGAAGCCCGCGTGGCCGACGTGAGCGTGCCGCTCAGTTATGCCGACGAGCTGTACGCGCTGCGCAGCAACATCCAGATGGTGCGGCGGCGCCTGGGTGGCCGCGATGCACCGCCCGGGGCCGCCGCTACACTGCCTTCGCCGCTCGTCACCCTACCCTGATGACCCCTGAACAACTCGCCCGCCTGCAGATCGACGCCTTACTCGTCGCCGCCGGCTGGGCCATTCAGGACTATGGCAGCTACAACCCCGGCGCGGCTCGTGGCATCGCGCTGCGCGAAGTGCCGCTCACCAGCGGCCGCTGCGACTACCTGCTGATCAATGACCGGCAACCGCTGGGCGTGATCGAAGCCAAGCGCGCGGGCACCCTGCTCGTCGGCGTGGCCGAGCAATCGGCGCACTACGCGGCGCAGTTGCCGGCTTTCTTCAAGGTCAGCGCCAGTGAACTGCCGTTCGCATACGAATCGACCGGCACTGAAACCTTCTTTCGCGACGCGCGCGACCCGGCCCCACGTTCGCGCCCCGTCTTCGCCTTCCACCAGCCCGACACCCTTGCCGCGTGGGCCGCCGAGCCCGACACGTTGCGCGCCCGCCTGCAGCACCTGCCTGCACTCGACACCACGCGCATGCGTGCCTGCCAGATCGAGGCCGTGACCCAGCTCGACACCTCGCTCGCCGCCGACCGCCCGCGTGCATTGATCCAGATGGCCACCGGCTCGGGCAAGACCTACACCGCCATCACCGCGATCTACCGCCTGCTGAAATACGCGAAGGCGAAACGTGTGCTGTTCCTCGTCGACCGCGGCAACCTCGGCACCGGCGCCATGCGCGAGTTCAACGACTACATCGCGCCCGACGACGGCCGCAAGTTCACCGAGCTCTACAACGTGCAGCTGATGCAGAACAACCGCTTCGACGGTGTCTGCAAGGTCACGGTCTGCACCATCCAGCGCATGTACTCGATGCTGCGCGGCGAGCCTGAGCTGGCCGAAGAACTCGACGAACATTCCAGCTTCGAGCTGGCGGCCGACGGCAAACCGAAAGACGTGGCCTACAACGCCGCGCTGCCGATCGAAGCCTTCGACTTCATCGTCAC
>JAYVTD010000347.1:0-7446 GCA_043774765.1 Rhizobacter sp.
CGACGATGCGCACGAGACGCTGCGCACGCTGGTGTTCTCGGAAAAGCAGATCCAGAGCAGCGACCAGCGCTGGTTTTCGGTGCGCATCATGCCGTACCGCCGGCTCGACAACGTGATCGACGGCGCCGTGATCACCTTCGTCGACATCACCGCCACGAAGCAGGTTGAAGCGACGCTGCGCAAGGATGCCGACGCCTGATGTGTGCTTTGCGCCCGCGGCGAAGATGGCGTATTCCGTGACGCCGCCTAACTTGGCGGGCGAGGCGGCAGCAGGCGCTCGTACTCTCTTTTGACGTCGGCGTAACACTCGCAGCTGCGAGCCTCCAGTGCCGGCCTATCGAGCACCTTGATGCGGCCCCGGGCGTAGCGGATCAACCCGGCATCCTGCAGATGCACTGCGGCCTCGGTCACGCCTTCGCGACGCACGCCCAGATTGGTGGCAATCAGTTCTTGTGTCATCACCAGCTCGGAGCCTTTCACCCTGTCCAGGTTCAGCAGCAGCCAGCGACACAGTTGTTGGTCCAGCGAGTGGTGCCGGTTGCACACGGCTGTCTGCGCCATCTGTGTGATGAGGGCCTGCGTGTAGCGGAGCATGAGGTGCATGGCCGCGCCGCCGAGGTCGAACTCTTCCCGCATCAGCTCGGCATCAAGCCGAAAGCCCTGACCGGCGCTTTGCACAACGGCGCGGCTGCGCGTGGAACCCCCGCCCATGAAGATCGAGACGCCGACCAGACCCTCTCTGCCCACGACGGCGATCTCGCTTGTCGAGCCGTTTTCCGAGACGAACAGCAGGGAAACGATGGCGGTCGTTGGAAAGAATACGTATTGAGGCGCGTAGCCAGACACGTACAACACCTGGCCCAGTGGCATGTCAAGCCATTCCAGGTGCGGCTGCCAGCGCAGCAGCAAGTCGGGGGGAAGGGCCGCGAGCAGTTCGTTCTCATTCGGATCTTGCGGACTGTTCGTGGCACACCCCGCATGGGGTCGACAAGTAGCGCATGCACGACTGTAGAGTCCGGCCGTGAAGCGTCAATAGGTTGTTCCCGAGGGTTGAGAGCCTGGACGTGTAGCGGCACCGCCAATGCCTTGATGTGGGCGGTTCCAGTGTGGTGGTGGCTCCAGCGGTCGAGCGCTCTGCTTCGTTCGCCCTCGCTTCGTCGAAGCCTGAACGAAGCGCCACTCTGCGGCGGGATGCTCGCAACACCGCCGTTGCGCGCACTTGGGGGAGGGCTTGTTACGCGGCCATCCCTGCGAGCACCTTGTCCAGCGTGATCGGGTATTCGCGCACGCGCACGCCGCAGGCGTTGTAGACCGCATTGGCCAGCGCCGCGCCGGCGCCACAGATACCGAGTTCGCCGATGCCCTCGATCTTCAACGGGTTGGTCTTGTCGTCCACTTCGTCGAGGAAGTGAGCTTCGACAGCCGGGATGTCGGCATGCGACGGCACGTGGTAGCCGGCCAGATCGTTTTTCTCGAAGTAGCCATGGCGCGGGTTGACCACCTTATGAAGCGCCAACCCGCGCGTCTGTGCGCTGGCAAACGCTGCGAAAAAAGATGCGAGTTTTCCGATGCGCCATGAACGCAGAGCGTACTGAGAGATCGCGATTTGACGTTCGCTGGCGTACAGACGGAGCCATTCCTGAGCGAGACCATCGGCCCTGAAATTTCCAGGCTCATGCTGTTCAGATCGTTTGTCATTGATCTGCAACGAGCGTGAGACCCGGCGGCTCTGGTGCCGTTTTCGACAACTCCGCGCGCTGCAGCCAGATGCAGTTCGCAACCACTCTTGGAGACTGCAATGCAGGCTGAAAAATCCCACTGTCCATCCATTCGCCGAATCTCGATGCTGTCGCTCGCCGCGTCAGCGGCACTGGGGTTGAGCGCTGCGGCGCTCGCATCCAGCCACCGGGAAGCGCCGGCGATCGCCATGCAACCGACAGTCGACGGCACCGACTTCTACATGTTCAGAAGCTACGAGACGGGCCGCCAGGACTACGTGACCCTGATCGCCAACTACACGCCGTTCCAGGACCCTCAGGGCGGCCCCAACTTCTATCAGTTCAACCCCAACGCGCTTTACGAGATTCACATCAACAACAACGGTGACGGCAAGGAAGGGATCACGTTTCAGTTCCGCTTCAAGAGCACCTCCAAGGCCACCGCGCTGACGGTGGGCGGCAAGTCGGTGAAGATTCCCCTGATCGACAGCGGCGTGATCGCGGGCATCAACCCGGCCGCGCTGAATGTTCGCGAGAGCTACACGGTCGACGTCGTGCGCGGTGATCGCCGCAGCGGCACGCGCGGCAAGTTGACCGCCGTGACCGGCGGTGCTTCCGAGTTCGACAAGCCCGTCGACAACATCGGCGACAAGACCTTCGGCGGTGCCGGCGGGTACGAAACCTACGCCAACCAGCACATCGTCAACGTGGCCATTCCCGGGTGCGGTAACGGGCGCATGTTTGTCGGCCAGCGCAAGGAGCCTTTCTACATTGCCGTGGGCAAGATCTTCGACCTGTTCAACTTCAATCCGCTCGGGCCGGAAGTCGGCGGCTACAAGAACGATCTCGAGAACAAGAACATCAGCACGCTCGCGCTCGAAGTGCCGATCGCTTGCCTGGTGGCCGGCACCGAGCCAGTCATCGGTGGCTACACCACCGCGAGCCTGCGTCAGGGCCGGCTCCTGAACGGCGCGCCCGGCAGCGGCCTGAACAAGGGATCGTTCAATGGCGGTGGCTGGACGCAGGTCTCGCGCCTGGGCATGCCGCTGGTCAACGAAGTGATCATCGGGCTGGACGACAAGGACAAGTTCAATGCTTCCAAGCCCAAGGATGACGCGCAGTTCGCCGACTACGTGACCAACCCGGTTCTTCCGGCCCTGGTGGAGTCGCTGTTCCCGAGTGCCAAGGCGCCGACCAACTTCCCACGCACCGACCTCGTGACGGTCTTTCTCAAGGGCATCAGCGGTGTGAACCAGCCTGCCAACGTGGTGCCCTCCGAAATGTTGCGGCTGAACACTTCGATCGCACCCGCAGCAGCAGGCGCGCAGAGCCCGCTCGGCGTTGCTGCCGGCGACAATGCCGGCTTTCCCAACGGCCGCAGACCTGGTGACGACGTGACCGACCTGTCGCTGCGTGTGGCGATGGGCGCGTTGTGCGTGCTCACCGGTACTGCGGACACACTCAAGGTGGGATGCAAGCCGACCGACGCGCCGGCGGGTGCCCTGCCGTTCAACGACGGCGTTCGCAAGACCGCAGCCGACTTCAAGACCGTGTTCCCTTACCTGAACACCCCGCTGCCCGGCAGCTTCAACGACTAAGGGCTCAACATGATCACCCGATATTCAAGAATGGCCGGAGCCGTCGCCCTGGGGGCTTCGGTAGCCCTGCTGAGCGCCTGTTGGGGCGGCTCCAATGACGACGACGTGGCCTCCGGCCCGCCGACGGCCACGACGGTGCCCGACAGCGCAGGCGCATCGTCTGTCAGCTTCGTGAACTTCATCAAGGCGCTGGCGGTCAGTGACGAGACCTCCGAACCCATGACGTTCAACTCGACCTTTGTTGCACCTGCGGAAGACACTTCCGACCCCGCGCCGATCGTCTGATCGGTGGCCGAGCGCGAGGGGCGGCTCCGCCTCTCGCGCTCGGCATTCTCGAGAACTGAAATGACACGGCCACGCGACCTTGCAGATTTGTCTTCTTGCGATGAACGTGCGCGGTGCAAAGAAGAACGACTCAAAGCCTTCCGCCTGACAACGAGAGGGCCCAATCCCCCTGCAAGCCCCGCACAGCGCGGAACACTTCGCTACAACACGTGGCGGTTGGCTTCTCGCAAATGTGGATCGGGCCGTCGACTGTCGTTCGGGTGGAACGGGTCGATCTGATTGATCGACTCGAAGATCACCCGAAAAATCGCTCCGGACACAGGGCACACCAGAATGCCCAACCCTAGTTCTGGCCTGGCTCCGTGCAGCGTGGCACCGGTAGTGGGCAAGTTGTTCAACGCACGGGTCACGTGAAATTTACCTCGGCCGCATCGAAGCGCAAACCGAGTTTCGTTTGCCCAGCGTTCAACCACTTGGTAGGTTTGCATCTCCGGATCCGGCATGGAAGCTACTGTCGGTAGCCTTGGGCTGTGATTCGTTCCGTACGGCAACACACATTGCAGCGACAGCATCGAGCGCGCCATGGCAGACGGCGCCTGTTCGGAGGCCAGCCTCTGGCATCGACGACAAGGGCGCCTAATCGGACGATGAAGCCGACCGGGTCGTTTGCAACTGCGCCGTTCACTGCCGTTCACCTGTCTAGGGCGAAACGCGTGGGCGTCGGGCTCGTCTTTCTCTGGTTCTTCATTGGCGGAATTGCCCACTTCGTGGCAACCGACGCCGAGATGCGCATTGTTCCGCCGTACATCCCGTGGCCTCGAGCTGCGGTGCTCGTGAGCGGCGTGTTCGAGTTGCTGGGTTCCGCGGGGCTGTTGTGGCACCCGACGCGACGGGCTACCGGCTATGGATTGTTGTTGCTGACGCTCGCGGTGACGCCGGCGCACATCTACATGTTGCAGCAGCCTGAACTGTTTCCCGTCCCGATCTGGGCGCTGTGGCTGCGGCTGCCGATTCAAGTCGCTTTGCTCGGGCTCATCGCGTGGTGCACGGCGCTCCCGAGAGCTCCGGTATCACGCGGACCTGGATAGGTTGTACAGCGCACAGACAAGCGACTCGCAAGGCGTTCACATTCACGTTCCGTCGGCATGCCGATGACAAGAAGGTGAAGCGATGACCGAAGTACGCAAGGGCCAGGCACCCGAAACCCTGTCGCGTGAAGCCTTTGGTTCGCGATACCGAGCGTCATTCGTCGACCCGGCGTTCGGTGTGGAAGCTGCTGCGATCGCGCGCCTCGAAGAGATCGCCTGGGGCGCCTACGACGAGGGCCGCAAGTCACCGGTGACGCGTATCGCAGGCCCGGGCTATGCCGACCCGGCGTACGAGTTGTCAATCGACTGGCTGGCCACGAAGCGGGCGATCGACGAGGCCCAGGCGGCCTGGAGCCAGCCAGGCACTACGTCGCGCGTGCTGCTCGTCTGCGGCTCGGCGCGCAACGACGGCACTTGCCCGGGCGAGATCTCCAAGTCTTTTCGCCTCAGCGGCTGGGTGCGCGAAGAGCTCGACAGCGCTGGCATCCAGACCGATCTGCTGGACCTCAGCCTGCTGACCTCCGACTACGACCGCAACATCCACCCGTGCAAGGGTTGCGCCTCCACCGCCATGCCGCTGTGCCACTGGCCTTGTAGCTGCTACCCCAATCACGCGCTCGGGCAGACGAACGACTGGATGGCTGAAATCTATCCGCGCTGGGTAGCAGCGCATGCCATCGTCATCGTCACGCCGGTCTACTGGTACCAGAGTCCCAGTCCCTTGAAGCTGATGATCGACCGCCTGGTTTGCGCTGATGGCGGCAATGCCGACCCGACAACGACATCAGGCAAGAACCCCGCGAAGGCGAAGGCGCTGGAAGCAGAAGGCTGGAGCTACCCGCAGCACCTGGCGGGGCGTGCTTACGGCCTGGTGGTTCATGGCGACGTGGCGGGCATCGAAGGCGAGCGCCGCGCCCTGTCAGACTGGCTCGACTGGATGGGAATGATCGACGCTGGCGCGCAAGCGCGACTGGACCGCTTCATCGGCTACTACGAGCCGTATGCGACGAGCCACGAGACGCTGGATCGCGACCTGGCCATGCAGCAGGAGACGCGTAACGTGGGTCGCGCGGTTGCGCATGCGGTGAACGAATTGCGCGGTGGTCGGCTGCAAGCCGTTCAAGCACAGGTTCAGCGACCCAGGCCGAAGTAGGCAGCAACCCCGCGTGGCGCAGTGGCCGCTCGCCCCGCGCCGATCCCTGGAGCGCGACGGTCGCGGCGCTGTTGTCGTGGCAGGCTTTCCATGTGCAGGGCGCGCTGATCGCGGCGGGCGTTCAACTGCTGCCGCGCGCGATGGCCTGAGCGCCTGCGAAACCGAAGCAGTTCGCCGGCCGCAGCGGCTGCAGTTTCGCTAAGGCGCGGGGGGCAGGCGTGCAGTGTCCGCTGGCGCTGTGTCGGCGCTGCTGGCGATTTTCGGTTTCAGCATGGTGCCCGCGGCGGCAGCGCCCAATGCGCCGACGACGGCACCCAGCGTGCCACCCACCACCACACCCACCGGGCCGGCGACCACGACGCCGAGGGCGGCACCGGTCGCCGCACCAGTCATCACGCCGCCACCCACCAGTACCGACTTGGCTTCGCGCTCGGCTTCCTCGGGTTGCAACGCAAACTGTGCCGCCGCCGCCGGGTCCTGCGAGGGAATGCCGTGCCCGGCGTGGGCCTGCTCGACAAGGTCTTCGTCGACCGGTACGGCGTTCGACGGCGCGGTGGAAGCTGGGTTCATGGAAGTCTCCTTGGAAGTTGACGATGAGATATGCACAGGGCCAGGGCAGCAACTTCTGATAGGGCCCGGGCCGCAGCGCTTGCGCCGTCCGGTTGGCCGTTAGGCTGTAGGACAAGC
The DNA here is from genome assembly GCA_043774765.1 of Rhizobacter sp. Lineage (GTDB taxonomy): Bacteria > Pseudomonadota > Gammaproteobacteria > Burkholderiales > Burkholderiaceae_C > LMDS01. Next base: position 6,530 of record JAYVTD010000347.1, read on the forward strand.
ACCACCTTGGAGGCGCAGCGACGGCATTCGCAACTCGGCCTTCTGCGCTCAAGAGGGCCTGCTCGAAAAATGCTTCATTCGTCGTCGCGTGCCCCTTCGTCATCGAAGTCGAGCGGGCACCAGAGGAAACAATCCGCGTCGAGATGAGTCTGCGCCGATGCCGTGCAATCGCACGCAAAGACAGCGTCCAGGTCGCTGTCGCCCCGCCGTTCTGACGCCGTCATCGCGCCGGGCGCCTCGCTCGAGGCAGCGTTCGCCGAGGGCGGCAGCCCCGGGCGGGCATCGCAAAGCACCATCAGCGCCGCCGTTGCAAGCGCGCTTGCGGTGTTGGCCAGCAGCGTTCTCATGTTCGATTCGGCGGTAGCGCTCAAACGAAGCCGAGGTTGCGCTGCGACACGTCCCAGTTCTTGAGGTTCGGCAGCACGTCGAGCAGGTCGGTGTCGCTCACGCCGAACCACTTGCCGAGCGTGGCGGCGTACTGGTCGACCGAGGTGCTGGGCAGCAGCCGGCCCTGGCCCAGGTTGTCGGCGTCGTCGTTGGCCACGCTCGGCACTTTGCCGTAGTAGCGGCCACCCTTGACCGCCCCGCCGAGCATGAAGTGCATGCTGCCCCAGCCGTGATCGGAGCCGTCGTTGGCGGTGAGCGTGCGCCCGAAATCGGATGCGGTGAATGCGGTCACCTGGTTGTCGACCTTGAGCTCGACCATCGCCGCCTGAAACGCGGCCATCGCGTCGGCCACGGCAGTGAGCAGCGGCGGGTGATCGGTCTTAAGGCCGTCGTGCGTATCGAAGCCGCCGAGCGCAACGAAGAACACCTGCCGCTTGACCTTGATCGTGTCGGCCGTCGAGATCATCTTCGCGACCATCTTGAGCTGCGCTGCCAGCGGGTTGTCGGCCGGGAAGACGGTGGCGATCGCC
>JAYVTD010000348.1:0-5884 GCA_043774765.1 Rhizobacter sp.
CGCCACCAGGAAACCTTTGCGCTCGGCCTGAAGAGTTTCCTGAACGAAGCGCGGCTGCTGGCGCGCTTCGACCACCCGTCGCTCGTGAAGGTCTACCGCTTCTGGGAAGAGAACAACACCGCCTACATGGTGATGCCCTACTACGAAGGGCCGACGCTGAAGAAGGTGCTCGCCGATCTCGGCCACCCACCCGACGAAGCCGCGCTGCGCACCTGGCTGCGCCCGCTGCTCGACGCGCTCGCGGTGATGCACGCGGCGCACTGCTTTCACCGCGACATCGCGCCCGACAACATCCTGCTCACCGCCGGCGGCCCGCTGCTGCTCGACTTCGGCGCTGCGCGGCGTGTGATCGGCGACATGACGCACGCGCTCACCGTCGTGCTCAAGCCCGGCTTCGCGCCGATCGAGCAGTACGGCGAAAGCTCGACCATGACACAGGGCGCGTGGACCGACCTGTACGCGCTGGCCAGCGTGGTCTATGCGGCCGTCACCGGGCACGCGCCGGTGTCGTCGGTCGAACGGCTGATGGACGACCGCCTGCAGCCACTTTCAAGGCTGGCGGCCGGGCGCTACAGCGAAGCTTTCCTGAGCGCCATCGACGCGGCGCTGGCCCTGCGCCCGGCCGATCGGCCGCAGACCGTGGCGGCGTTCCGGGCGCTGCTCGACGGGCGCGAAGCGCAGGCCGAACCCTCGCACGGCTTCGCGTCGACCTTCGTAGCGTCGCTCGACTCGGCCCTGCCCGAGCCGACGCTGCCGCCGGCAAGGCGTACCGCGCCCGACATCAAGATGGGCAGCGTGCCTGCGCACGCCGGCGCAGCCGAGAAGGTGTCGGCGCGCCCCGGCCGCGGGCGCGTCTACGCGCTGGTCGGGACGGTCGGCTTGCTCGGCCTGGCAGCGGCGGGCTACTACTTCGGCGGCGAGCGAGACACGCAATCGGTTGCCGAGCCTGCGGTGCAGGCGGCAGCGCCGGCGGCGTCGGTCGCCGCAGCTTTGCCGGCTCCGACACCCGCGCCAGTTCCAGTTCAAGCGCCAGCCCCCGCGCCGGCACCTGTACCCACCGCCGCAGCGCCTGCGCCCGCGATCGAGCCCCCGGCCCCTTCGCCGCGAGCGGCTCCCGCAGTGACCACCGCCGCACCCACCGTGAGCGCTGCAGCGAACAAGCCGAAGCGTGAACCGCGCGTCGCCGAACCCCGCGCCATCGAACCCCGCCCGGTCGCGGCCGAGCGCGCCGCCCCCACGAACACCACAGTGACGAAGGCCAGATGCAGTGATATTCTGCAAAAGGCCTCGCTGGAGCCGCTGACGGCCAGCGAGGCCGAGTTCTTGAAGAAGGAGTGCCGATGATGCCCACCCCCTTGCTGCGCCATCGCGGCCTGTCTGCCTTGCTGAGCGCCGCGGCGGCCGTGTTGCTCGCCGCTTGCGCCGCACCGCAAGCCACTTCTTCGAGCACCGAACTGGCGTTCGAGGAGGCCGTGGCCCAGGCCACCGACGGCCTCGTCGCGCAAACGCAGAAGCTGCCCGCCTTCCTTGCCAAGGTCGAAGCCCGGCTCGCCAAACGCGGTGTCGTGCTCGACCCGATGCTCGACGCCACCAGCGGCCAGCAGACCAACGCCACGCAGCTGCTCGAACGGCGTGTCACCGAACGCATGGGCTCGAAGTTCGATTCGATCGAGATCCTGCCGTTCCAGAGCGCCAATCTCGGCAAGGCGCAGTACCTGCTGACCGGCACGATGACACGCGTGCAGGCCGGCAAGAACAAGGGCCCGCTGAAGATCAACCTCGCGCTCACCGAACTGAAGAGTGGCAACGTGGTCGCGCAGGCGTCCGCGCTGGCCCGCGACGAAGGCCTCGACCACACGCCACTGCCCTACTACCAGGACAGCCCGGTGCTCGTCAAAGACCAGGTCATCGACGGCTACGTGAAGACTTCGGCCACGCCGCCCGGGCAACGCGCCGACGCGTACTACATCGAACGTGTGGCGGTCGCCACCGTGATCAGCGACGCAACCGCGCTCTACAACGCCGAGAAGTACCAGGAAGCGCTGGCCCAGTACCGCGCCGCCGGCGGGGCGCCGGGCGGCGAGCAGTTGCGCGTGCTCAACGGCATTTACCTCGCCAACACCAAGCTCGGCCGCACCGCCGAGGCCGAGCTCGCGTTCGGCAAGGTCGTGGCCTATGGCATCAGCTACAACCAGCTCGGCGTGAAGTTCCTGTTCAACCCGGGCAGCACGGTGTTCTGGTCCGACCCGAAAGTGAGCGGCGCGTACGCGATGTGGCTGCGCCAGATCGCGAAGGAAGGCACGGCCGCGAAAGCCTGCATGAACATCGTCGGGCACACCAGCCGCACCGGCTCGGAGCAGACCAACGACGCACTCTCGGTGCAGCGCGCCAGCTACATCCGCCAGCGCCTGACCGCCGAGGCCGCGCCCTTGGGCGCGCGCGCGACGACGAGCGGCATGGGCTTTCGCGAGAACATCGTCGGCAGTGGCAGCGACAACTCGGTCGATGCCCTCGACCGGCGCGTCGAATTCAAGATCTCGCCTTGCGGCTGATGCGGAGCTGAACCGGCACGGCCTGCCTTCTGTGCGGGCCTTCCATTTCGCGGGCCGGCTGGCCCACGAGTCAAACGATGCCCATGCAACTCGACCACACCCACGACGCGACGCGCAGCAGCTGGCTCGCTTCGGCCAACGCTGCCGGCTGCGACTTCCCCATCCAGAACCTGCCATTGGCTGTGTTCCGGCGCAAGGGCGCAGATGAAGCCTTCCGCGGCGGCGTGGCGATCGGCGACCAGGTGATCGACCTGGCCGCCGTGGGGCGTGCCGCATGCCTGCAAGGCCTGGCCGCGCAAGCCGCGACGGCTTGCGCGCAGCCTGTACTCAACGACTTCTTCGCGCTCGGCCCGGCCGCATGGAGCGCGCTGCGCCATGGCCTGTTCGCGTTGCTGGACCGCGGCGCAGCAGCCGTCGGTGTCGATGCGCTGCGTGGCTGCCTCGTGCTTCAAGTGGATTCCGATCGGCTACCACAGCCGCGTGTCGAGCATCGATGTCAGCGGCCAAACGTTCCGCCGGCCGATGGGCCAGGCCCTGCCGCTGAACGCCACCGCCCCGATCTACGGCCCGTGTGCGCGGCTTGACTACGAACTCGAACTCGGCATCTTCATCGGCCAGGGCAATGCGGCCGGCGAGCAGATCGCGCTCGACGCGACAGAGAACCACATCTTCGGCATCTGCCTGCTCAACGACTGGTCGGCACGCGACATCCAGGCCTGGGAATACCAGCCGCTCGGGCCCTTCCTTGCGAAGAATTTCGCGACCACGATCTCGCCCTGGATCGTGACGATGGAAGCGCTCGCGCCCTACCGGCTGGCCTGGGATCGGCCGGCGAACGAGCCGCAGCCACTGGCCTACCTCGACTCGGCGAACACGCGGGCCGAAGGCGCACTCGACATTCAGCTCGAAGTCTGGCTCGAGAGCGCCGAGCGCCGCGCCGCCGGTGCGGGCGCCACGCGGCTCACGCACACGAGCTTCAAGTACCAGTACTGGACGGTCTCGCAGATGGTGGCGCACCACACGGTCGGTGGCTGCAACCTGCAAGCGGGCGACCTTCTCGGCAGCGGCACCATCTCGGGCCCCACACTCGACCAGGCCGGCGCGATGATCGAGCTCACCGCGTCGGGCCGCAACCCGCTGACGCTGGACGCTGGCAACGGCAAGACCGAACAGCGTGGTTTCCTGCACGACGGCGACGCGGTCATACTCAAAGGTTGGTGCGAAAAGCCCGGCGTTGCCCGCATCGGCTTCGGTGAAAACCGCGGCACGGTCTTGCTGGCGATCGGCAGCTGATCAGGCCGGCACAGGGCTTTCGCCGCGCTGCTTCAGCAGCGTTTCCAGGCAGTGCTCGCGCACGCCGTAGTACGACTTGATCTCTTCGACCTGGCGCCAGGCCTCAATGGCCTCGCCGGCCGTCTTGCGCTTCACCGCCAGGATCATCTTGTTCTTGTTGGTGTGCTCCAGTGCGATGAACTCGAACACCTGCGTGTCGTAGCCGCAGGCATCGAGCATCAGGGCGCGCAGGCCGTCGGTCAGCATCTCGGCTTCCTGCGCCTGGTGGATGCCGTGTTTCAGAATCGGCCGCAGCGGGTGCGGGCTCAGCAGCTGCGGGCGCAGTTCCTTGTGGCAGCACGGCGAGCACATGATGATGGCCGCGCCGGCGCGAATGCCGGTGTGGATCGCGTGGTCGGTGGCGGTGTCGCAGGCGTGCAGCGCGATCATGATGTCGGTCGGCGCGCTCGCGCGGCTGCGCACGTCGCCTTGCTCGAAGTGCAGGCCCTCGAGGCCGAGGCGTTGGACTGCGCCGCTGCACAAGGCGACCATGTCGTCGCGCAGCTCCACGCCGGTCACACGTGCCGGCAGGCCGAGCGTGTGGCGCAGGTAGTCGTGCATCGCGAAGGTGAGGTACCCCTTGCCGCTGCCGAAGTCGACCACGTCGATGCGCGCCGCGCTCTTGAGAGCCGACGCTTCGAGCGCGTTGTCGAGCACCTCGATGAACTTGTTGATCTGCTTCCACTTGCGCGCCATGGCCGGCACGAGCTGGTGCTGCGCGTTGGTCACGCCGAGCTCGGTGAGGAAAGCGCGGGCTAGGTCGAGGAAGCGGTGTTTCTCTCGGTCGTGTGCCGCAGGCGCCGCGTGGGCCGCGTGGGCACTCGCCTTGCCGCGCATCAGCGTCTGGCGGCCTCGCCTGCTGATCATCAGCTGCACTTCTTCGGTGGTGGTGAACAGGTGTGCGTGGCTGAACGTGGTGTCGAGCAGCTCGCGCACCTGCCGCACGGCGTCGGGCGCAAGCAGGTTCTTCGTGATGTCGCGGGTCTTGTGGGTGGAGACGAACGACACGAAGGCGTCGCCCTTCAGCAGCACCGGCCGGGCCGACACCCGCACCAGGTCGCCCGCCGCTGCGCGCGGCTTGCCGAGCACGAGTTTCACGAACCCGCCCGCGGCGAGCGCCTGTTCGAACAGCGCGGCGAAAGCGGTCGTAGGTGCTTCAAGCATGGCCTGCTAGTGTAGGCACCCATGGCCACGCGCAAGTCCACGCTCCGCTCGCACCACTACAGCGTCTACGTGATCGAGCTGTCCGACCGGGTCTGGAACGTGGTTCGCTTTCGCGAAGCGAACCCGGGCTACGAACTCGGAAAGCCTTTTGTCTACGTCGGCATGTCCGGCCTGGACCCCGACCTGCGTTTCGACCGCCACATGGCCGGCATCCAGTCGAACCGCTTCGTGCGCGACTACGGCGTGCGCCTGCTACCGCAGCTCTACCAGGTCTACAACCCGATGCCTTACCGGGGAGCCTGCGACATGGAGGTCGAGCTCGGCATCGCGCTGCGCGAGCGGGGATTCGGCGTCTGGCAGGCTTGATTCGAGTGAGCGCTTGTGAACTCGCGTCAGCGGTTCAAGCTGCGAGCGCGGTGCTTTGGCGGTCACCGCTGCCGAACGCGCGCAGCAGTTGCGCGAGGTCGAGCTTGTCGTCCAGCACCTGCGCCATCTTTGGAGTGCACAGCGCGGCCACGCGCGAGAAGGAAAACCAGCCGAAGCCGTCCATCTCGGGCAGCTGCTTGCCGGAGTAGCGCTCGGAGAAGTGGCTTTCACAGCGCAATGTGGCAATGTCGAAACGCTCGGTGCACGTGGCAAAAAGGTGCAGGTCTTTTTTATTGGTGTACGAAAAACGCCCCAGGTCGATCAGCTCGGACGCCGCCAGCCGCAGCCCGGTTTCTTCGCGCGTTTCGCGCAAGGCCGCCTGCAGCGGGCTCTCGCCGTCGTCGCTTCCGCCCTTGGGCAAGTCCCAGTGGTTCTGGCCCGTGACGTGACACAGCAGCAGCTCGTGTTCG